>JBDRZP010000001.1 GCA_039804025.1 candidate division WOR-3 bacterium | reverse complement strand
TGAATATCAAAAAATTTTGGCTTTTCTTTTTCTTCTTCTATTTCTAAATTAAAAGTTTTATTAAAAATTTTTATAAGATATTTACCCTTTTTAAAATTTATTAAAGATGATTCAAAGATATTTTCTGTTTCCATTTTAAGGGGGTATTTTTTTCCATTTATATGAAAAGGTAAAAAAGGAGGGTTTTCACCAAAACTTTTAATGAAAAAGGATAAACTGAATTCGCCTTCAGTTTCTTTTTCTGAAAAAAGAGGAACTATTTTTGGATCTAAATTTGATAGAAAATTTTTTCTTATTATTTCTATAAATTTTTTTTCTAAATTTCTTTCTGAGGCGAGATTTATTTTCCATAAGTCAGGTGTTGATATTATCAAATCTTTTTCTTTAGCCAAAATTAAAGGCAATTTTTTGTTATCTAAGAAGAAATAAAAAAGTGTATCTCCCTTTAAATTTTTTTTAAATTCAATTTTTTCAATATTAACTTTTTCCTCAAATTCTAAATCAAATTCTCCTTCAAGAAAAGTGTCAGGATAGGGAATAAATATTTTCGGTAAATCCCTTTCCTTTTCTGTGAATATATCAATATAAAAGTCATAATCGGTATTCAGTTTGTTATAAGTTCTTCCTTTAATTTCCATTTCAATATCAGCATTGAGGTAATTTTTAAAAAATCTATTTAAAAAGCCTATGACAGGATAAAAGTTATCAGATGTTAATTTTATTTTTGTATTCTCATCAATATCAGTAACATAAAAATTTTTTGTTAAATTTTGAGTTTTAAAGGTTATTTTTCTTGTTGAATTGGGCTTAAATTCTGGAAAATAGTATTTTTCCCCAAATATTTTTATTTTTTCCCTTTTTATTTTATTTTCATAAACTTCAATTTCTATGTTATCTCCCTCAATTAAGAAACCCTCTTTTTTATTTTTTCTAATTAAATATAATGGTGTAATTTTGAAATCTTCTTTTTTAAAATCTTCTGGAAAAAAATAATTAAACCTTATTTTATTTTTTATTAAAAGATTCAGAATTTCTCTTTTTCTTTCATAATCAAAATATCCTAAATAAAATATATCTTCTTCCCTTGTTTTTTTAAGTAAATTAATAAAATCACTTTCACTTTCAAGTTTTTCTTTTCTGAAGATTTTTAAATCTTTATTTTTTAGGTATTTTTCTAAATTTTTTTCAATTAAAAGAAGGGGTTTAATTTTTCTTTTTTCTTCAATTTTAAAAACAAAATCTGTGAGAAAAAGAAATAGAAAAAAAAGAGAAAGAGTTCTTAAGGTAAATAAAATTTTTTTATTCTTTTCTCTTCTATAAAGTAAAAATGAAACAAAGATTGAAAATAAAAAACTAAAAACTAATTGATATATCAATTTTGTGAAGGTCTTCTAAAATTCCTGAAGGAATATAGGAGTAAGAAAGTGAAACTCTCTTTATAGTTAAAATCAAACCTGCTCCAAAACCTGTTATAACTCTGTGTAATCCTTCAAATTCAACAAGGTCTTTTCTCCTTGAGTCATAATTTAAAATTATGTTTAAAAATTTATTTAATTCATAAAGAAAAGATAATCTATAGGAAAAGAGATTTTCTTCATAGGAAAAGCCAGTTGAGGGGATGAATTTATTGAGATTTGCGGAAAAAGAAAAGGATAATTCATAGGGCGCAGGGCTTGCTTTTTTATTTGTTGAAAATCCAAGATTTCTTATATCAAGGGAGCTTCTTAAAGGAATTTCATTAAACAGGAATTCTTTTAGAAGTGAGAAATCAAAAGCAAGGGCAAGTGAAGAGAATTCTTTTAATTTCACATATAGAACTTTTATTGCTAATCCCTTCTGAATTTCAAAAGTTTTTTTGAAGGGGATAAAGGGGAAGTTTAATATAAAACCTATATGTGTGGGGTTAATTATTTCACCTGTTTTGAAACCAAAGGAATCAATAACTTCAAATTTTCCTGCATTGTATGAAAAAATAGCAAAATAAAATTTTTTATAATTTCCTGCGAAATAAAGGGTATTTATGTCTAAAATATATTGTGTGTATCCACTTGAGATTTTTATTTTTGTTGTTTCATCTATAAAAATAGGTCTATAAAATATTTTATTTGTTTCAAAATGTTTTAAAAAATGGTTATCTTTAAGAAGTGCTTGAGTTCCAGAGTAAGGAATATTTACAAAGTCAAAAGTTGTAAATGAAAAAAGTAAAATAAAAATTTTCATTTTTAAAATCATAAAATAAATTGAAAAAAAAGTTCAAGTTTTATTAATTTTTATTGATGGGATTTTTATTCTATATAAACAACAAGGACAAATGGTTTCCTGGATTAGAGTTATACACAATCTTGATTCATTGAAAATTTTTTTTATTTAAAGGTGTATACTTTTTAGCCATTGAAGGTAATAAATATAGCCTAAAGAAAAAATTTGTGGTTTACAGGTAAAGTTCAAAGTAAAAAATTAACTAAGAGAATTATAGATTGTTTAAATATTATAAATTTAGAAATAGAATAAATTTTGTTTTTTTTCTTTTTTGTAATTATTTTTTTCCGTCATGAATTTAACTATTTTATTAAAAATAATAATTTTTGTTTTTTATAATTAATTTTGCAGGAGGGAAGAAAATGGAAAAACATAAAAAAAATTCGGAGCCCTTTTGGAGAACCCCTCTTGATTATAAGGAAATAAAAAAAAGAAAGGGCAATGTTATAATTCTTGAAGACTTATGTAAGGGTTGTTCCTTTTGTATAGAATTTTGTCCTACAAATTCCCTTACAAAATCAGATAAATTAAATTCAAAGGGCTATCATCCTCCGGTATTTAATCCTGAAAACTGCACGGGTTGTTCTTTCTGTGAAAGAGTTTGTCCTGAGTTTGCAATTGTTGTTGAAAAAGTGGAGGTTGAAAAATGAAAACTAAGATTTTAGCAGGCACTCATTATATGCTTGGTGACCATGCCTGTGCTGAGGGAGCAATAGCTGCTGGATGCAGATTTTTTGCAGGTTACCCTATTACCCCTTCAACCGAAATTGCAGAATGGATAGCAAGAAGACTTCCTAAATTCGGAGGAGTTTATATTCAGATGGAAGATGAACTTGCCTCAATGGCTGCTATTATCGGAGCTTCATGCGGGGGTATAAAATCAATGACTGCAACATCAGGTCCAGGAATGTCCCTTATGATGGAAAATATAGGGCTTGCTGTTATGCTTGAGGTTCCCTGTGTTATTGTTAATGTTCAGAGAGGTGCTCCTTCAACAGGGCTTCCGACCCTTGTAGGTCAAGGAGATGTAATGCAGGCAAAATGGGGTTCCCACGGTGACTACGAAATTGTTGCTTATGCCCCCAATTCGTGCCAAGAAATGTTTGACTTAACAGTTGAAGCCTTTAATACAGCTGAAAAATATAGAATTCCTGTTATAATTCTTGCAGATGAAGCAGTAGGTCATCTAAGGGAAAAAGTTGTCATTCCTGATGAAAAGGAAATAAAAATTGTTGAAAGAGAAAAACCCGATGTTTCTCCGGAGGAATACTTGCCTTATAAAGGTGACGGAAATCTTGTTCCTAAAATGGCACTTGCGGGAGAGGGTTATTTTGTTCATATGACAGGTTTGACTCATGATGAAAGGGGATATCCTGATATTACAGGTGAAGCACATGAAAGACTTGTAAGGAGACTGATTGATAAGATTCAGAAGAATAAAGAAAAAATTATAAAATATGAGGAAATAGAGACAGATGATGCTGAAATTCTTTTAGTATCCTACGGTATTACTGCAAGGAGTTCATTAAAAGCTGTTCAAATATTAAGAAAAGAGGGGATTAAAGCAGGTCTTTTCCGCTTAATTACTATATGGCCTTTTCCCTATGAGAGGATAGAAGAACTTTCAAGAAAAGTGTCAAAAATTGTAGTACCAGAAATAAATTCAGGACAAATAAGAGGTGAGGTATTGAAGGCAATAAAATCCAATTTACCTGTTGTTGGAGTTAATAAACTTGGTGGAGATTTAATTACGCCTTATGAAATTATTGAAAAAGTAAAGGAAAAATAAAAGGAGGAAAAAGATGAAAGTGGAAATAAAAAAAGAAAAAGAAGTTAAACATCATCTTTCAAAGTGGATAAGAGAGGACAGGTGGCCTCATATATGGTGTTCAGGTTGTGGTATTGGTATAGCAATGAGTTCAATGCTTTATGCTTTTGAAGAATTAAATCTTGATCCTAAGGAAATTGCTATAGTAAGTGGAATTGGATGTTCAGGAAGAGTTGCAGGTTATGTTAAAGTAGATTCATATCATACCACCCATGGAAGGGCGATTCCCTTTGCAATTGGGCTTAAGATAGCAAAACCTAATATGAAGGTTATTGTTTTTTCAGGTGACGGAGATCTAATTTCTATTGGTGGAAATCATTTTATACATGCTGCGAGAAGAAATTTTGATCTTATTTGTATATGTGTAAATAATTTTAATTACGGAATGACAGGAGGACAGTTTGGACCTACAACACCTCATGAAGCAATAACGACTACAACTCCTTATGGAAATTTTGAGTATCCCTTTAATTTACCGTATCTTGCAGCTTCTGCAGGAGCAACTTTTGTTGCAAGGTGGACAGTTCTTCATGCCTATTATTTAAGACAGAGTATTAAAAAAGCTTTAAAAAGAAAGGGTTTTTCTTTCATTGAAGTTATTTCACCATGTCCAACTGGTTTTGGTAGACCCAACAAAATTGGAGAAGCAATTGATGAAATGAAATACTATAAAGAAAAGAGTGTTATAAAAAATGGAGTTGATCCGAAAGAAGCTGAGCTTTCTTTCAGGGGTGGAAATATAATTGTGGGAGAATTCATAGAAGTGGATAAGCCATCTTATATTGAGATTTTAAAGGAAAATTTAGAAAAAATTAAGGAGGTTTAAAATGGAAAAGAATATAAAGGAAATACAATTTGCCGGTTTTGGGGGTCAGGGGATAGTTTTATCCGGTTATATTCTTGGTCAGGCTATAACTGTATTTGAAGGAAGGAATAGTTCAATGACACAGAGTTATGGACCTGAAGCAAGAGGTGGTGCCTGTTCATCAGGAGTTGTTATTTCAGATAATCCTTCTGAAATGGTTTCCTACCCGAAAGTTACTGAGCCTGATGTTCTTGTTTGTATGTCACAGGAAGCTTTGAATGTCTATGCAAATAAAATTAAAAAAAATGGAATTTTAATTTATGATTCAGACCTTGTTACCTTAAATTTAGATCGGAATGATTTAGAATTATACCCTATTCCTGCAACAAGAAAGGCAGAAGAGCTTGGTAATAAACTTGTAGCAAACTCTATTATGCTTGGTGCACTTCAGAGGATTACGGGGATTTGTTCTGAAGAAGCATTAAAAAAATCAATAAAAGCTTCTGTTAAAAAAGATTATGCAGAAATAAATATTAAAGCTTTTGAACTTGGTATAAACCTTGCTGAAGAAGTTTTAAAAGCGGGGGTAAAGAAATGAAACTAAATCCATATTTTAAGGAGGAAGTTAATAGGGAACTGGGTGAACATAAGATTTTAATGTGTTATCAATGTGGAAAGTGTTCTTCTTTTTGTCCTCTTTTTAATCTTGAACCGGAAAAATTTAATCCAAGAAGAATTATTGAAATGGTAAATATAGGTGCTGAGGATGTTTTAAAATTAGATGATATATGGAGGTGCACAACCTGTTATGAGTGTGCTGAAAACTGTCCACAGAAGATTAATTTTGTAGAACTTATAGTTTACCTGAGAACAAAAGCAACTGAAAAGGGCTTTGCACCTAAATTACCCTTACAGGAGCTTGAAAGTGTAAGAAAAGAAGGATTTTCTGTTCCTCTTTCCCCAAGAGCAAAAAAATGGATAGAAAATTATATGGTTGAAGTTAAAACAAGGGGGTAAAAATGAACGAAACCATTGTATATTTTCCTGGATGTCTTGCTTCAAGAAAATTTCCAGGCTTTGATTATTCAACAAGGTTTATCTTACAAAAACTCAATATTGAATTTAAAATGAGTGATGAATTTTCCTGCTGTCCTGATCCTGTTTGGGTGAGGTCTTTATCCTATAAAGAATGGAAGGAAAGGGGGATAAGAAATTTAGAAATTGCAAAAAATCTTGGTTCTAAACTTGTAACAATATGTAATGGATGTTTTGAAACACTTTTTACAGTTAAAAAGACTTTCTTTAATGGTAAATCAATTCCTGTAGAACATCTTTTATATACTCTTTGGAAAAATAAAAAAGAAGAAATAAAGAATAAAATAATAAATCCCTTAAATGGAAAAAGGTTTGGAATACATGAAGGGTGTCATTTCAAAAGACCTACCTCTCTTACTTTAACTGAATTTAAGGAATTAAAGGAAGTTAATGTTTTGAAAGAAATGGTTGAGCTTCTTGGAGCAGAAGCAGTTGAAGGGACAGAAAGCTGTTGTGGTTTACCCAATTTTATAACAGATAAGGAACTTTCCTTTTTCCTTGCAAGAAAAAGAATAGATGAATTTAAAAATGTTGATGGTATTGTTGTTATATGTCCTTCTTGTTTTTCACAGTTTGAAAATGTTTTAGCAAATGATAAAAGGGAAATACCTGTGTACTTTTATTTTGAACTTCTTGCTTATTCTCTTGGGCTTGATAAAGAAAACTTAGGATTTGAATTTCACAGAATAAAACCTTTTTCTATATAAAAGGAGGGGAAAATTATGAATAATAACGAAGAAATAAGGATAGGAGTTTATGTATGCCATTGTGGTTTAAACATTGCAGGTAGTGTTGATTGTGCTGAGGTTGCAAAATTTGCATCAACTTTACCAAATGTAGTTATAGCAAGGGATTATAAGTATACCTGTTCTGATCCAGGACAGGAGATGATAAAAAATGATATTAAAGAATATAAATTAAATAGAGTAGTTGTTGCATCCTGTTCTCCAAGATTGCATGAGCCTACCTTTAGAAAAACAATTGAAGAGGCTGGTTTAAATAAGTACCTTTTAGAAATGGCAAATATAAGGGAACACTGCTCTTGGGTTCATCTTTACGAAAGAAAGGAGGCTACAGAAAAGGCAAAAGATCTTGTAAAGGCGGCAGTTTCAAGAGCTAGATTTTTAAAACCCCAGAAAGAAGCAAAAGTTCCTATTATTAAAAAAGCACTTGTCATTGGTGGAGGAGTGGCTGGAATTCAGGCTGCTCTTGATCTTGCAGATACAGGATATGAGGTATTTATGGTTGAAAAGGAGCCTTCCATAGGTGGTAGAATGGCTCAAATTGATAAGACATTTCCAACAATGGATTGTTCAATATGTATTCTTGCTCCTAAAATGGCGGAGGCAGGTAGACATCCTAACATAAAAATATATACTAATTCTATTGTTAAAGAAATAACGGGTTATATTGGAAACTTCCATGTTAAAATTTTGAAAAAGGCAAGATATGTAACAAAAGAATGCACTGCATGTGGTGAGTGTTCAAAAGTTTGTCCTAACGAGTCCCCTAATGAGTTTGATGTTGGAATGGCAACAAGGAAGGCTATATATATTCCTTTCCCTCAGGCAGTTCCTACCCAGTATATAATAGACCCGAGTTTATGTTTAAATATCAAAAAAGGAACAATAGTATGTGAGGAGTGTATAACAGCTTGTGAAAAGAAGGCAATAAATTTTAATGACAAGGATGAAATTGTTGAAATTGATGTTGGGACAATAATAATAGCAACAGGTATGGATGTTTATGACCCAAGGGAAAATCATGATTATGGTTACGGAATTTATGAAAATGTTATAACCTCTCTTGAATTTGAAAGGCTCATAAATTCAGCAGGCCCCACAAAAGGAACACTTATAAGACCTTCTGATGGTAAAATTCCAAAGGTAGTTGCTTTTATTCAGTGTGTAGGTTCAAGGGATTTAAGGAATAATAAATACTGTTCTAATGTATGCTGTATGAATACGGTGAAGGATGCTCTTTTAATTAAGGAGCACTGGCCAGAAACACAGATATATGTTTTTTATCAGGATATAAGGGCTTTTGGTAAGGGATTTGAGGATCTTTTCAGGAGAAGTAAAGAGGAAGGTGTTGTTTATATAAGGGGTTTACCTTCAAGAGTTGAAGAATTAGAAGATAAACGGTTAAAAATTTATGCAGAAGATACTCTTTTATCAAAAATTGTTGAGCTTGAAGCTGATATGGTGATACTTTCAGTTGGTTTAATTCCAAGGAGGGATAGGGAAGAAATTCAGAAAAAGCTTACTTTAAGTTTATCAGAGGATGGTTTTTATCTTGAGTCTCATCCTAAATTAAAACCAGTTGATACTGCAATAGGAGGTGTTTTTCTTGCAGGTTGTGCTGAGGGTCCAAAGGATATAAAAGATAGTGTAACTCAAGCTTCTGCTGCAGCGGCAAGGGCAGGAATTTTGATGGCTAAGGGAGAAGTGACTGTTGAGGCTTTAACGCCTGTAATAGATCCTGATGTTTGTAAGAGGTGCGGAATGTGTGCTAATGTTTGTCCTTACAGTGCCTGGATATGGAGTAAAGAGGAAAGGAATGTTCCAAAATTAATTGAGGCTTCCTGTGCTGGTTGTGGTGCATGTGGTGCTGAGTGTCCTTCTGAAGCAATTGATATGAGGCATTTCCCTGATGAAGCAATTTATGCTCAGATTGATGCCTTACTTGAAGAAGAACCTGAAAATAAAGTTCTTGTTTTTGCTTGTAACTGGTGTTCCTATGCTGGTGCAGACCTTGCTGGTGTTTCAAGATTCCAGTATCCACCGAATTCAAGAATAATAAGAACAATGTGTTCAGCAAGAGTAAAACCAGATTTTATTATCCATGCTCTAAAAAAAGGTGCTGGAGCAGTTTTATGGTCTGGTTGTCATATAGGAGATTGTCATTATAACTATGCAAATTTAAATACAAAAAGAAGATATGAAAATTTGATGAAGCGACTTGAAAGAATTGGAATAAGAAAAGAAAGGGTTCAGCTGGATTGGTTCTCAGCTGCAGAGGGAATTCAGTTTGCAAATAAAATGAGGGAAATGGCAGAAATTGTAAAAACTGTGACTAAGGAGGAGATTGAAAAGACAAAGGAAGCTCTTAGTCAATTTAAAACTCCGGAAAAATATAAAAAATTACTTTTATCTTTAAAAAAGGAAGAGATAACAGTATAAATTAATAATTTTACTTATTTTAATTTTTTTAATTATAATATCTACCTTGCGGGCGGGTAGCTCAGATGGTGAGAGCGTCGGCTTTACAAGCCGGAGGCCCGAGGTTCAAATCCTCGCCCGCCCACTAAAAAAAATTTGAGAAAAAAATCCCTTATAATCGGTCTTGATGGAGCCCCATACCACTTATTTTCAAAATGGTTTACTGAAAAAAAACTTCTCTTCACAGGAAAACTGATTGAAGAGGGGGTTTTTGGAATACTTGAAACAACTATACCGCCCTATACAATGATAGCATGGCCCTGTTTTTACACAGGAAAAAATCCTGCTAAAATCGGTCCATTTCTAATAAAATCAGAAGGATTTGATCCTGAAGCTTTCTCAAAGTCTCATTTTTTAAGTGCAAATGAAATTAAAACCTGGACTATCTGGGAATATTTAAGCGAACTTAACTATAAAGTAGGAGTTATGAATGTTCCTGTTACTTATCCTCCTAAAAAAGTTAATGGTTTTCTAATTTCTGACTTTTTAACACCAAAAGGTGCTATTGATTACACATATCCACCTGAATTAAAAGATGAACTTAAGGATTATAAAATAAAATCAGAACTTTCTACTGGCTTTGGATTTAAAGATAAATATCTTGATAGAGTTAAAATTGAAAAAATGTTTTATGATTTGCTTGATAGAAGGATTTATTATGCTTTAAAACTTTTAAAAGAAAAAAATCCAGATTTTTTCATAATAGATTTTAAAGAATTTGATGATTTTATGCACTTTTTCTTTGATGATGAAAATAAAGTTTATGAATATTTTAAAAAAATAGACAGAGCAATAGAAGAAATGTATAAGATACTAAAACCTGAAGTGATTCTTATAATGTCTGACCATGGATTTCATAAAGCACCTGAAAGATATTTCTATATAAATAGATGGCTTGAATTAAAAGGTCTTTTAAAAAGAAAAAAAACAATAAGAGGGAAATTTTCAAGATTTTTATATGAGGCTGGTGTTCTTACTCTAAAGTATATGAGTTTTGTAAGAAATTTTGTTCCTGAAAGACTAAAATTCAAAATAGCAAGGGAGGAAATGAAAAAGAGAATTGAATGGGAAGAAACAAAGGTTTATGCCAACTGGTATGCTGGACTTTACTTTAACCCTAAATTTTTTAAAAATGAGGAGGAAAAAAGAAAACTTGCCTTTGAACTTAAAGAAGAACTTTTGAAACTTACTGATGAAGAGGTAAACAAAAAACCCATTTTAAAAGCGTTTACAAAATATGAAATTTTTTTTGGACCTTATTTTGATTTTATGCCAGAAGTTGTTTATACCACTTCTCCTTCATACAAAATTAATGTAAATTTAACTTCTAAGGTTTTTGATAGAATAATTGAAAGACCAGATATAAGAGGACATCATATGGGAGACCTTGAAGGGATTTATATTTTTAATGGAGACGGGTTTAAAAGAGGTTTTAAAGGTCCTAAACTTTCCCTTTTAGATGCAATTCCAAATTTTCTCTATGCACTTCACGAACCTCTTATAAAAGATATGGATGGAAAAATTTGCGAGGAGCTATTTGAAAAAAATATAGAAAAGGAAAGAATAAAATATTTTGATAAAGAATATATACCTTATAAAGTAAAAGAACTGAAAGAGGAGGAGGAAGAATCTATAAAGGAACATTTAAAAGGACTTGGATACTTATGAAAAATTTAAATGAATTTTTTAATTCAAAAATAAGGGTATTTTTTATATACGCTCTTTTATCCCTTATTTATTTTTATAATCCACTTATAACAGGAAAACTTTTAGCAGGGTCTGATTACCTTCTTGGAGGATATGTTGCAAGAGAATGGTTATCTAATTACCTTAAAAACTTCTATTTACCACTATGGTTTCCCTTTGAAAGAGCAGGTTACCCGATTTTAGAAGCCTTCTGGATGGATATTTTCACACCTACAGGATTACTAAGAATTTTTTTGCCAACTCATATCCACTTTAATTTCAGTTTCTTTTTTTATACAGTTTTAGCAGGATTTGGAACATATCTTTTTCTAAAGGAATTAAAAATAAAATCACTCTTTGCTTTCATTGCAGGAGTCTTTTACTCTTTTTCAGGTATTTTGATAACAAACACATCAGCAGGGCATTTAAATAGGCTTGTAAGTTCCTCACTTTTGCCCCTTGTTATGTATTTTCTTTTACTTGGTGTTGAAAGAAAAAAACTTTTATTTTTTATTTTAGCAGGTTATTTTGCAGGATGGCAGTTTCTTAGTGGTCAATTCCAATTTACCTATTTTTCCTTTTTCCTTTATATCCCATTTTTCTTTTTTCTCTTATTTACAAGTAAATTAAAATTAATAGATAAATTAAAACTAACCTTTTATGCTTTAATTGGTATTATTTTCACAATTTTACTTTATTCACCTTATATTTTACCGGTTATACAAAATCTAAAAGCACTGGCAAGGGGAGCTGGTCGAGGTTATGAGTATGCTTCGAGCTGGTCACTTTTCCCCCTTGAGACCTTTGATATAATTTTTATAAATTTTACAGGTTTCCTTGAAACTTATTGGGGTCCGAATTTCTTTAGACTTAATCACTATTATATAGGGCTTTTCCCCTTTATGCTTTTTATATTTGCTTTTTTCTCAAAGAATAAAAAAAATTTAATTTTTTTCTTTATAATCTTTTTTATCACTTTAACCTTTTCGTGGGGAAATTACTTTATTACCCATAAAATTTTTTATTATATTGTTCCAGGTATCAGTAAATTCAGAGGACCATCAAATATATTCTTTTTAACCACCTTTTGCCTTGTAACTATTTCAGCAATAGGACTTTCTTATTTAAGTGAAAATTTTAATGATAAAAGAGTAAAATACACCTTTTTGATTTTTTTAATCTTATTTATTCTTATTCTTGTTTTTTTCTCTTCTCTTAGAAACCTATTTAAAGATATTATAAATAATTACCCATTAGAAAGAGGAGAAATAAATCAAAAACTATTTGCCTTTGATCGAGCAATGACCTTGTTTGTTAGAAACATTTACATTTTAATTTTCGAGCTTATTTTTGTTTATATTATCTTTTATGTTATAAAAATCAATCTGGAAAAAGAAATATTATTTCTTATTTTCCCTCTTATTACTTTTTTTGAGGTTTTTGTATTTTTGAGACCGAATTTTTTAAAATCAACGGAACTTAAAGAATATACACAGAAGGATGAAGTTATAAATTTTTTAGAAAAAGATAAAAGTTTTTTCAGAGTTTTTTATTTACCTAACTTTTATGAGCATGATAATGATGGTATTTTAACAATTTATGGAATTGAAGATGCAGGAGGATATGTGGGTAACCCCCTTAAAAGGTATCAAGATTTTATAGGTGCAGGTGAATCAGTTATGTTTAATCCACAGAATTTGATTAAAAACAGGAATCTTTTGAACTTAATTAATATAAAATATTTTATATTGCCAATTTTCCCGATGGATACAACAATTTTAAGGGGTAGAGAAAAAAGTATAGTTAAGTTTCTGTTAGATTACACAAAGGATATGGAACTTGTTTTTAAAGGTAAAAAATACTATATTTTTGAAAATAAAAAGGATTTTGGAAGATTTTATTTAAGAAATAAATTTTATGTTGCTAATTCACCTGAGGAAGCGCTTTCCCTTATAGTGGAGAAAAATTATGCTGATTCTTTCGCTGTAATAGAAAAAAATTTTTTACCAAAGAATTACATGGAATTTGAAAATGTTCATGTTTTTTTAAAAAGCTTAGAAATTATTGAAAGAAAGCCTGATTTATACAGAATTAAAATAAACATAAGTAAAAATTCCATACTTATCTTTTCCATGAATTATCATAAGGGGTGGAATGCTTACATTGATGGAGAGAAAAAAGAAGTTTTTCCTCTCAATTACGCTTTTATAGGTCTTTTAGTTCCTGAAGGTGAGCATGAGATAGTTTTCAAATTTGGTTCAAAATTTCATTATATAGGAATTTTTCTTAATTTGTTATTTACATTTTTAGTAGTGCTTTTACTTGCACTTTTCATTTTTAAAAGGTAAAATTAATTTTTTAAAATGGGTTCAACCCCCAATTTTGTAAAAGGAGGAAAAAAATTATGATTTGTCCTGAGTGCGGGTCAATGAAGGTGGAAGAAATTGAAAAAGGATACTTTTACTGTCTTGAATGTGGTCATGAGTTTTCTGAAGAGGATGAATACATAGAGGATTCTGATTTTGAGGATACAATTCTTGAAGATGAAGAAGAAGAGGAAGAGGAAGAATTTTTCGAATACGACGAGGAAGAGGAAGAGGAAGAATTTTGAATAAATTGAGGCTTTTTTTTGGGATTCCTCTTAAAGAGGAAATTAAAGAAAAAATTTTTGAATATCTTGATAAAAATAAACTTTTTAAAAAAAATTATAAATGGGTTTCAAAAGAAAACTACCACATAACATTAAAATTTTTAGGAGATGTTAGTGAAGGTTTAATAGAAAAAATTGAAAAAATTGGTGAGGAAGTAGCCTCCTCTTTTAATATTTTCTCTGTATATACCTCTGAATTTGGAGGTTTTCCTGACAGAAAAAAAGCACGGGTTTTTTTTCTTTCTGTGAAAGAAGCGGAAAGAATTGAAAGAGTTTTTGAGTTACTGGACAACAAACTTACACTTTTTAATTTTGAAAGAGAAAGAAAAAAGTATCATCCCCATATTACGCTTGCAAGATTGAGAGAGTTTGAAAGTTTACCTGATTTAAAACCACTTGAGCTTAAATTGGATATTGAAGGTTTCTCATTATACGAGAGTATTTTGAAAAGAGAAGGTCCTTTTTATAAAATTTTAAAATATTTTCCTTTCCGGAGGTAAAAATGGTTGAAAAACAGAATATTATTTCAAGAGCAAGGGAAGTTTTAAAACTTGAAGCAAAAGGAATAGAAAAAATTGTTAATCTAATAGGATATGAGTTTGTAAAAGCAGTTGAACTCATACTTAATACAAAAGGTAAATTAATAGTTTCTGGTTTGGGAAAATCAGGAATTGTTGGCAAAAAGATAGCAGCTACTTTTACATCCACAGGAACACCAGCCCTTTATTTACATCCTTCAGAATCCCTTCATGGAGATTTAGGAGTTGTCTCTAAAGATGATACTGCCTTTTTTATTTCCAAAAGTGGTCAAACTGATGAACTTCAGATACTTCTTCCTTTCTTTAAAAGAAAAAACATTCCTTTAATTGCAATGACTGCAAATAAAGATTCTGAACTTGCAAAGGCTGCTGACATATTGCTTTATATTCCAGTAGATAAAGAAGCCTGCCCCTATGACCTTGCTCCAACTGTTAGCACTACAGTTTTTCTTGCAGTAGGAGATGCTCTTGCAATTGTAGTTATGGAGCAAAAAAAGTTTAAAGCTGAAGATTTTGCTGCCCTTCATCCCGGTGGGGTTATTGGAAAAAGGTTCTGGCTAAAGGTTAGGGATATGATGGTAAAAGGTAAAGATGTTCCTATTGTTCACAAGGATTCACCTATGAAGGATGTGATAATTGAAATGACACAAAAGAGGGGTATTACAAGTGTTGTGGATGATGATGGAAAAGTAATCGGAGTTATAACTGATGGTGATTTAAGAAGATTACTTGAGAAGAGCTGGGAAAAAATTTTCAACTATAAGGCATGTGAAGTTATGACAACAAACCCAAAAATCATAACTCCTGATGCTCTTGCTTATACAGCTGCAAAAAAAATGGAGGAGTATAAGATAACGGCTCTTATAGTTGTAGATGAAGCAAATAAACCCATAGGAGTTATTCATTTACATGATCTCATGAAAGCTAATGTAATTTGAGAAAATTTTATAAAAGATTTAAAAGATTTTTAATTTCACTTTTAATTATAACCTTAACAAAAATTTTTTTTTATTATCCTTTAAAATTTCATAAATTTTTATCTCTCTTTTTTTATTTTTTTCTTTCAAGATTTAGAAAAATAGGAATTAAAAATCTTGAGATAGCAAAATTCAAAAAGAAAATTTTATGGAAGAATTTTTGTTTCATGACTTATGGTCTTTTAAAATTCATTAAAATGAAGAATAAAAATGAAGATTTTATTTTAAAAAATACAGAGGTTATTAATTTTGATATTCTTAAGAGTAAAATAGAAAAGAAAAGAGGAGTGCTTGTTCTTACACTTCATATGGGTTTTTGGGAAATAATTCCTGCCTATTTTTCCTTAAAGAAGATTCCTGTGTGTGTTCTTGCATCAAAAGTATACTCTGATTTTATTGATAATTTTATAAACAGCATAAGAAGAAATTATGGAACAGAGGTAGTTCATCCTGAAAATACTTTAAGTCTTGTCAAAAAACTAAAGAAAGGTTATGCGGTTGGGATCCTTATGGACCAAAAGCAGGGTTCTAAAAGAATAAAGGTTGATTTTTTTGGAAAAAAAGTTGAAGCACCTGCAGGTCCGCTTGAAATAGCTTATAAAATTAATCCTGAAGTTATTTTGATGAGATGTGAAAGTGAAAAAGGAAGGGAGATCATTTATATTGAAGATATTACTTTGAGTTATAATTTAAAATATGATTTACAGAATATTTATAATAAATTTGAAAAATGGATAAGAAGAAAACCATGGCAATGGGTATGGATACATCAAAGATTTTGATTGTTTTTTTTATATTATTTTTTTTCTGCTCAGAGGAAAATAAAAAGGAAGAAATTAAAATAGATGAAAACCTTGAAGAGATTAAAAAAGTTAAAATTGTTGAATATAAAGAAATGGATAAATTATTTGAACTTTTTTCAGAAGATATTGTCTCAAAGGAAAAAATTTTAAAGGCTAAAAAACTTGATATCATTATTTACGATAAAGGAATTAAAAGCGTTTACATTAAAGCAGATTCTGGGAATTATTCAGAAAAAGGAAATGTGGAATTAAAGGGTAATGTTAAACTCTTTAATTACGAGGGCGATACCCTATGGACCTCTTATTTACTATATGAGTTTAATGAGGGGATTATAAAGAGTGATACTGAATGTAAACTATTTCAGAAGGGAAAATATATAAGAGGAAAAGGTTTTGAAAGTAGAAAGCCCTTCAAAAAAATAAAGATATTTGGTAAGGTTGAGGGAATTTCAAAATGATATTTTTTTTATATGTACTTCTTTCAGAATTAAATTACAGTGCTAATGAAGTATGGGTTGAAGTTTATGAAAAAGGAAGGATTATAAATGCAAAGGGTAATTGTACTCTTAAGGGAGAAAATTTTGAGATTAAAGCTGATTCTGCACTAATTTTTGAAAGTGAGAATCTTGATTCTGCCTATCTTTATAAGAATATTAAAGTTGAGTCCAGAAAATTGAGTATTTTTTCTGATAAAGTATTTTACAATTTTATAAATTCTTTTGCAATTTTTGAGAAAAATGTAAAAATAGAAAGTGATACATATATGATAAAAACAGATAAAGTTTTTTACAGTGACTTAAAAGATTCTGCTTTTGCTGATAGTAAAGTTTCTATAAAAGATAAAATAAGAAATATTGAAATTGAAGGATTTAAAATGGTTTATTTAACTAATAAAAAAAAGGGAAAAATTGATTCTCTTATAGGTATTAAAATTTTTGAGGAAAAGGACACAGTTGATATAAAGGGTAAAAGACTTTTAATTTTAGATAAAACTTTTTTCATCACAGAAAATGTGAATATTATTTCCAAAGATTTTAATGGATTTTGTGACACACTTTTATGGGAAAGTGATATCATTAAACTTAAGGGAAGAAAACCAGAACTTTTTGCAAGAGATAGCAAATTAAGTGGTAAAAATATTGAGATTTTTCTTGAAAATAAAAAATTGAAAAGGATTCTTTCAAAGGATAAAAGTTTTCTAAAAACTGTTTCAGAGAAGAAGGATACTCTTTATCTTTATTCTGATTTTCTTGACATTTTTCTTGATGATTCTTTAAAGTTGGAAAAGGTTTCAGGAGGTAGAAAAATTGAAGGAGAAATAAAAAGATGATATTGAAAACAGAGGGGCTTGTAAAAATTTATAGAAAAAGAAGGGTTGTAAATAATGTTTCTATTGAATTAAAAAAAGGTGAAATTGTAGGACTTCTTGGCCCAAATGGGGCTGGAAAAACAACAACTTTTTATATGATCTCAGGTGTTATAAAACCAAATGAGGGTAGAGTTTTTATTGGTGATATTGATATAACGGATTTACCGATGTATAAAAGAGCAAGAATGGGTATTATCTATTTACCACAGGAACCTTCAGTTTTCAGAAAGTTAAGTGTTTTTGATAATGTTTATGGAATTCTTCAGATGAGAGGATATAAGAATAGTGTTGCTAAAGAGAAAACAGAAGAAGTTTTAAAAAAGATGGGAATTTTTCATTTGAAGGATTCCAAAGCCTATATGCTTTCAGGAGGTGAGAGGAGGCGTCTTGAGGTGGCAAGAGCTCTTGTTCTTGAGCCTAAATTTTTATTACTTGATGAGCCATTTACGGGAATAGATCCAAAAACAAGGGAAGAGATACAAACTATTGTTTTATCTTTAAAAAATGAGGATATAGGAGTTTTAATAACTGACCATAATGTTAGGGAGACACTTGAAATTACAGATAGAGCTTACATAATATATGAAGGTAGGGTTTTAATTTCCGGAAAATCTGAAGAACTTGTGAATAATGAAACTGTTAGAAAGGTTTATCTGGGAGAAAAATTTAAACTATGAAGGAAGAAATTAAATTAAGTCAGGATTTAAGATTAAAACCCATTCTTATTCCGAGATTATTACAGATAGCAAAAGTATGCTCTTTGAATCTTCTTGAATTAAGAGAATATTTAAATCATGAGATAGAAAACAATTTTTTACTTGAAAAAAGGGAAAAAAGAATTAAAGGAGTGGAGAAAGAAAGAGATGATTTTGAATTAAAAGAGTTCTTTCAAATTTTTTCAGAGCCAGAGTATTATGAAAAGAGGAGAAGAGGAGAGGAAGAGGAGGAAGAAGATTATTTATCATTAATCCCTTCTAAAGGTCCTTCCCTTTATGAGAGGTTGAGTTTTCAGATAGAGTTTGCATTTAGAAATGAAGAAGATAGAGATATAGCTTTAAAACTTATTGATTATATAAATAGTGATGGATTTATAGTAGAGGACCTTGATAGAGTTGCAGAAGAATTAAAAGTTGACAGAGTTAAACTTGAAGAAATAAGAAAGGAGATAATGAAACTTGATCCTCTTGGAGTTGGTTCAAGAGATGTAAGGGAAGCTCTTTTATGTCAACTTGAAGTAAGAAAAATGGAGGATACTCTTGCTTATGAAATTGTTAAGAATCATTTTGATATTTTGAGTAAACCAAAAGAAGAGATTGCAGCTGAACTTAAAAAAAATGTTTTAGAGGTCGAGGAAGCTTTAATATTGATAAGGAAGCTCAATGCAAGACCGGGTCGCATTTATTCAGAGGAGGAGCCCGAGTATGTTATGCCTGAATATGTGATAAAATTGAGGGATAATGAGCTTGTATATGAGGAGGTTAAAGATATTATTCCTGAAATAAGGTTGAATCATACTTATTTAAAGATGCTTGAGGATGAGAATACCCCTTCTGAGGTTAAGAAGTTTATAAAGGATTATGTAAGAAAAGCAATGGAACTTTTTGAACTTTTGAATGAAAGAAGAAGGAGGATAGAAAAGGTTTTGAATTTTATTATTGAATATCAAAGAGATTTTTTAATGAGTTCAGAGGGTAAATTAAAACCGATATCGCAGACAGATGCCTCAAAAAAGCTTAACATTTCTGTTTCTGCCCTGCATAGAATTATAACAGGTAAATATGTAGCAACACCAAGAGGAATTTTTGAATTAAAGTTTTTCTTTCCGAGGGGATTAAGGACAAAAAGGGGAGAAACTTTTGATAGGGATGAAGTAAAAAAAATTATAAAAGAGTTAATAGATAAAGAATCACCGGATTCTCCTTTAACTGATGAGGAAATAAGGAGGATAATAAAGTTTGAAAAAGGTATTGATATAACAAGGAGAGAGGTTTGCAAATTGAGAAAGGAAATGAAAATAGAAAGTTATGATAAGAGAAAAAGGAAAAAAATTTGAAATAGATTCTTAATAAAATTTTTGGAAAACTTGACAATTAATTTCTTTTGTGTTACAATTAAAGGAAAAGGTTTAAAGGTTCAATTCCCCAAAAGATTATTAAGTATGAAAATAATGAAAAAATATAGAGTTGATTATAAAACTAAAGTGTGTGATTTATATACATATTAGAATAACAATTGTTCTTTATATAATTAATCAAGAAACGGGATATTTCGCACCCTAAAGGGTGCGGCTACAATAAAATTATGGAATTGTAGGAATAAATGTTAAAAAGATTTTCAAAAAAACTGGTAGGCGCAGGCTTTAGCCTGCGAAAAGTTGGAATCAATATTTTTGCTACCATAAAATTATGGAATCAAGGGAATAAATTTTTAAAAAAATTTCAAATAAGAATATTACCATAAAATTATGGAATCTTTGCTACTCCAAAAATTAAGGGTGGAGGAGATATGAGGGACGATAGAAACAATATTTTAAAAATTTTAGTATTTTACACCTTAAAAGATTTAGCTTCCTACTGAAGCGAAATATTTCTTTTCTGACCCAAAAAGAGCAGAGTAGGGTGAAAAATTTTAAAGAGATATTAATTATTATCAAATTTTTTTAAAAAATAGGGTACCAGGAGATAGTGAAAGGGTCAAAAAATTCAGGTTGTGAATATCAGTGAATGAGGTACAATAATTAAAGTGCTCTTTAATGAATTTTGTAAGAAAAAAATTAAAATCTCTTTTTGTCACTTCTATTCTATTGATTATTTTTCAAAAACTTATATTAAAGAACTTTATAAATCTTAAATATTTTTGAATAATAAAAGATATTTAAAACTATGTAGCTAACCTATTCAATATTATTCCTGAAACAATTAAAATTAGACCAAAAAAGGTGCTTATCAAAATTTTCTCCCTGAGTATTAAGTTGATAAAAAATAAAGATAGAAAAGGAGATAAATAAATTATGTTTGATGTAAGGGCAATATTTTTTGATTTCTTTAAGGCTTTTAACCATATTAAAAATGTTATACCCATTTCAAATAAACCAATATAAATTGAACCTAAAAGACCTTTAAAATTTATTATTTTTAAAGAACCTGTTAAAAATTGTGTTATTAGAATATAAATAAATCCAAAAAAGAAATTTAAACTCAATTTCTCAACCTCTTCTCTTTTATCCTTTAAATTAAAAATCCAGTATAGAGCAAATATAAAAGAACTTGATATTGCAAGAAAAACTCCCAATGGTTCCTGAATTTTTATTTTAAAAATATTACCTTCAGTTGATATAATAAAAACTCCTGTAAAACTTATTAATAAGGATAAAATATTAATTTTTTTAATTTTACTTTTAAGAATTAAAGCAGAAAAGATTGATAGAACAATAGGCCAGGTATAATTTAAGGGCTGTGCTATCTGAGCCTTTAAAAGGGAATAAGCCCTAAATAAAATTAAATAATAAAGATAAGGATTCAAAAAACCAAGAAAAAGGGAATTTAAAATTTCCTTTTTTGACCTGATAGTAAAAATTTTTTTGTTTTTAAATAAAGTTATTAAAGAAAGAATTAAAAATGAAGTAAGAGAGGAATAGAAAAGCATATTTCTGAAATCTAAGTATCTTAATGTTAATTTAAAAGCAGTGGCAACAGTGGACCAGAAAAGTGTTGTTAAAAGTGCTAAAATTAATCCCTCATCCATTTTTTATAAAATTCATTAAATAAATTAACATTTTTAAAAAAATTTTTTTTATCATATTTTCTTAGATATAAAAGTAAATTGTAAGTTGAAACTTCTTTCTGAATTTCACCATTTTTTTCTATTTCTTTTATTAATTCTTTTACACTTTCTTCAAGTATGGTTCTTTTTTGTGTTTTGTTTATATAAAATCTTATAAACCTAAAAGCCTTTAATAAGTTGAACCATAAATAGAAATCTTTCACAAAGTTTTTAAAATGTTTTGTCTTATTTCTAATAATTTGAATTCTCTTTTTTATTTTTTCTCTTAATAGGTAAGCTTTTAATAAATCTGGAAGCTCATCAATATTTTTATCTCCCTTAACAAAAAATTTTAACTCTTTTAATTCCCTGAAAGGCTCAAAAGGGAGGGAATAATAAAATTTCTCTTTCCCTTCTATAAAATCTTTTAGGGCTTTCCCTGTTCCAAAAGGAACCCTTTCTGAAATTCTTGCTTGTGGATAAACTGTTGTATCTATTATCTCTGTAAATTTAATATGTGGAAGTATTTTTTGAACGAAGTAGAAATCTTCTCCTGCTTTTCTTTTTGCTTTAAATCCACCAAATCTTGCATATGTATCTGCTCTTATTGCAAGACATGAACCTATTGTATAGGATACATAAGGGTAATCAGCAAAAATTAAAGAATTTTTATAAAACCTTAAAAAAAGTTCATAATAAATAATTCCTGTTTTTAATTTTTCATCTTCTATATCGTGAAGAGGATGTTCAAAATAGATATGTGCAAACTCAGTTTCATAATCTGAAAAAGTTTTTATCACTTCGTCAAAATAGTTTTCCTTTACAGTGCAATCTGCATCAAGAGTGGCTAAAATTCCTTTTTCTTTTTTTATAAACTCATATCTTCTTATAGCTTCGTCACAGGATATCTTTCTTGCATTTCCGATTCCAAACTTTTTTCGTGGGATATTATTTACATAGAGAGGATGAATTTTAAAATTTTCTTCTTCCAATTCTTTCTTCTTTTTGTTTAAGAATTTTATTATTAATTTATGTTTTTCTTTAACTTCTTCTTTTTCATCTTCAGGTTCATTAACTAAAAATATTAATTCAATTTTAAATTCTTTCTTATAAGCTTTAATCAATGAATTTAATAATCTTTCCAGATTTCCTATATCTTCATTATAAACAGGAATTGAGACAATTATATCAATATCTTTAATTGTTTTTTCTTTAATTAGAGGAATGCTGGAAGAGAATCTTTCTAAATAGTATTCAAGGATCAAAGGTGATTTAAAACTTCTTCCACATGACCTTCAACTTTAACATTATAAAAGGTTTTTTTGATTTTTCCCATTTCATCTATTATAAAAGTTGACCTTATTATACCTGTTTTCTTTTTTCCATACATAATTTTTTCCCCGTATGCACCATATTTTTTTGCTACTTCATACTCAGGGTCAGAAAGTAGAGGAAATTGTAAACCGTATTTTTCTTTAAATTTTTTATGTGATTTTATACTGTCAGGACTTACACCAAGGATAATTGCTCCTTTTTCTTTTATTTTATTAATGTTATCTCTGAAACTGCATGCTTCTTTTGTGCAACCAGGGGTATCATCCTTCGGATAAAAGTAAAGGACAATTTTTTTGCCTTTATAATCTTTAAGGGAGAATTCTCTTTCTTCTCCCTTTTCGTCAATTCCTTTTAAAGTAAATTCTGGTGCTTTAAGTCCTTCTTTTAACATTTTTTTCCTCCTTTATAAGATATTTTTTATTTTTCTTTTTTAATCCTTCCCAGGTTTCAAAGGCTCTTCTTAAGTGAGGTATAGTTATTGAGCCTCCTACAATAAGTCCAACACTTAGTGCTTCTACAAGCTCTTCATCCTTAACCTTTTCCTCTTTACATCTAATAAGATGATAGGTTATGCAATCATCACATCTTAAAACAAGTGATGCTACAAGACCGAGTAATTCTTTAAATTTTCTTGGTAATGCTCCTTCTTCATAAACTCTACTATCCAGATTAAAAAATCTTTTTATTTCAAGATTTGACTTTTTAAAAATTAAATCATTCAGTTTTTTTCTTTCCCTTATAAATTTATCAATTTTTTTCATAGTTTAATTTTATACTATTTTAAAGTTATTTCACAAAATAAAATCTTTTATAAATTTGATTTGTTTTTCACTATAATCTCTAATTTTTTCTTTAAATTCAAACTTTTTTTTCTCCTTTATAATTTCTTCTATGTAATTTGATAAATAATTAAGCTTATCTAAAACAAGACCTGAATCAGTTTCTTTTATAAAATTTGCATTACCCTGTTCCTGACCTGGTAAGGGATTTATTGCTATTAATGGTTTTAAGAGGTAATTACTTTCTGCTACTGTGCTACCCCCTGGTTTTGATATAATAATAAAAGCATCCTTCATTAATTCATAGATTCTATCGGTGTAACCGATAATTTCAATATGATCAAGTTTTTTTTCCTCTTTTACTTTTAATAATTTATTTTTTAGTTTTTCATTTGTTCCGCATATATAGATTTCTTTTATTTTAAAATTTTTAAGGATTTTAAAAATTTCAAGTATTGGTCCTGCTCCCCTTCCACCTCCCATAATAAGTATATAATCTTTCTTTAATTCAGTAATATTTCTAAAACCTCTTCTTACAGGATAACCGAGAACCTCATAATTTCCCTTTAGTCCAGTTTTCTTTTCTATTTCCTTTTTAGTAAATTCAGAGGGTATCCATAAAAGGTCATAATTATTTATAAGCCATGCTTTATGAATTTCTCCGAAGTCAGTTATTACTGATATGATTTGAAATTTTTTGATAGATTTTAGTTCATTAAGAACAGGAACAAAAAAGGGATGGGTACAGAATATTATATCAGGTTTTGTATTTTCAACAATTTTCTTCAATGTATCCTGTAAAAAGAAGTTCTGTATTTTTAAGAATTTTTCATATTTTTCATCATTTGAGAGATAATAAAAAAATTTCCATAAGGAGGGTAAATTTGAGAGAAAATAGTATATTTTATCAGAAATTGAGTAAGGGAATTTACTTAATTTAAGAGCGTCAATTAAAGGGACTTCTTCTCCTTTTATATCCTCAATAAGTTCTTTTATAGATATACCTGCAATTTTATGACCTGCACCAGTTGATGAAACGAGAATTATTATTTTTTTCAAGTTTAATTATTATATTTTTTGTATAAGTTTAAAAAACTAAGTGGAAAAGTTTTTTGTCTTAATGTTTTTTTGTTGGGAATTATATGCTCTAAATTATTTTCCTTCAAAAAAGTGAATGCTTCTTGTTTTTTTCCTTTTGCGAGAAGATAGATGAAGTATAATTGTGGATATTCTTTTTCGCTGCCATTTATTTTCTTAATGAAACTATCCAAATTACCATAATACAGATGGAACATATAAACATAAATTGGGGTAAGATTGGCTATTTTTGCAATTTCATCAGATTTTTTTGCAAACAAAAAGGCTTTTTGTTTTTTTCCTAACATAACATAAAGATTGGATAGTGCTCCCAAAGCTATACTTTCCCAATAAGGAAATCCAGAAAGCCGAAAATTTTTTAAAGCTTTTTTAAGATAATTTAAGGAGATTTCAAAATTTTGTTTTAACATTTCAATCTGACCCAGTCGCAGAAGACAACAACCTTCTGAAAATAAATCATTTTCATCAGTAAATTCTAATGATTTAAGAAAGTATATTTCCGAGAGTTTATAATCTTTTTCCTTGAAATAAATCCAACCGATATTGTAAAGATTTGTTGATATGGAGTATTTTTTCTTGAATTTTTTAGCTAATTTAAGTGCTTTTTTGTAGCTATAAAGTCCTTTTTCATTCTGTCCGGTCATATCATAATAAATGCCCCATAATTCAAGGTAGTTTATTTTTTCTTCAATATTCATTTTAAATTTTTTTAATTTATTTAAAACTAATTTCATCTTATTATATTGATTACTCCAGTCATAAAGTTGAGCGAGTCCAAAAAAAGCGTTTTTTTGAAAGATTTTATTTTTTAAAAGATCTAAAAATATTTCTTCTGCATCATAATAATCTGCCATTCTTGTTAGATAAAAGCCGTTTAATAACATACCAATATTCCTTTTTTGTTCATCTTTCTCCAACAATAAATTATTAATTATTGTAGAAATATCATTGAGTAGACCTTGATCAGATAGATTTGAATATGTATTAAGCCAGTAAGGTAATGCCTTATAGATTTTTTTACCTTCTGTGAGGTGGTAAGCAATTTCGTATGAGGTTCTCTTTTCTCCAATAAATACTTCCCCAATCATTCTGTGATATTTTATTTTTTTACTTTCAGTTAATGTTTCTAATATTGCTTCCTGAATTAATCTATGTCTGAATATACATATTGGGTCTGATAATGTTATTATACCCTGTTTGTATGCTTCTTTTAAATCAATGTTTTGTTTTTTTATAATTTTTTTCAAAGTTATCAAAGAAAATTCCCTCCCCATGCAGGATCCTATTTCTAATGGCTTTTTTATTTTCTCTGATAGATTATTAAATTGAGATAATATAATAGATTGAATACTGAAAGGAATGGTTTTTATATCAGAAGAAATTGAAAAAAAATTTTCTTTTTTGATGATATTTTTTTTAATGTTTGTATCTTTAAGAATCTGTTCAAAATAGAAAGGGTTCCCCTGTGTGTGTTCTATAAGAAAACTGAGTAGTTTTTTGTCCGGAGGCAGACCAAATATACTTTCAAAAAGTTTAATTAAAGAAGATTTTGATAAATTTTTGAGTAAGATTTTTTGAATTTTGAGTCCATTAATAAATTTTTCACCATCAGGTCTTGAGGAAGCAATAATGGTAAAGGGTAAAGGTGTTAATTCTTTCAGTAATGAAAAGGAAGCATCATCAAGCCATTGAAGGTCATCAATAAATATAATAAGATTATTCCTTGTTTTCAAGAGTATTCTTAGTAAATCAAGAACTTTGTTAAAGGAAAGTTTTATTGAGCCTTCCAGATATTTCTTCAGTTCTGGTACTTCACCTTCTGGAAAATGTTTGAATATTTCTTTAATAAAAAATAGTGGTGGTGCTAAGGGGGGTAGTCCAATTTCAATAATATTATTATCCTTTATTTTTTTTCTTATTTCATACAGCATTCGAGATTTGCCAGTTCCTGCATCACCTATAAAACAAAAACTCTTTCTTTTATTCAAAAGAAGTGTTGCTTGTTTTATTTCTTTTTTTCTTCCGACGAATTTATTGGGAAATAGGGAATGTTCAAATATATAAGAGATTCTTTCACTTGGTCGGAACACATTTACTTTTTCAAATTTACCTTTTAACTTTATTGCTCCAATATTAACAATATGATATTTACCACGCAGTGTTTTTTCAATTTCTTCAGAAAAGTATATACCATTATCAGGAGCAATTGAACACAAACGAGCTGCTATGTTTACTTTATCGCCTATTACTGCAAATTCCCTAAATTTTTTTGTTTTTATTTCTGCAGTAAAAACAATACCTGCAGAAATACCCATTCTTATTTTATAATCTTTAAAAGCATTTTTTAGAGTATTGAATGTATCAACCATAATTTCTGCTTCTCTCCCTGTAGAGATTGGAAAACCTGAGATAAGAAGAGCTCTGAAACTTTTTTTAGAAGGTATCCACTTAAGAATTTTTATTTTTTCTTTTTGGTATCTTAAGAAATCAGTTATCTTATGCACTAATAAAAAATCCTGAGGAACTTCAAGAAAGGCAACAAAGAGAGGACTATGTGCAGCTCTTTTACTCAATACTTTTGACTTTATTTGAATATCTGGAATTGAAGATTCCCTTATTTTGTTTGCCATTGAAACAATTCTTACTTCACCCGCAGGTGTGTTTTCCTCAAGCAGGTCAAGATCATAAATAGCTTTCCCTGAAATAAGCAAATCACTAAATTTATCAGAAATTTCAATCAACTTGCCTGAAACATATCCCTTGGTTGCAACAAATCGAGTTTTTAGTTGAGCTTTTTTTAATGTCTTTAAATTTAAAAGTTTATAGCCTAAATCTCTTATTTTTTGTTCCTCAATGTAAGATGGAAATATTGCATAATAAGCATCACCTGCCAACTTGAAAATAATTCCATTATAATTTAATATTTCTTCTTCTGCTTCTTTAAAAAATCTGGTAATTATATTAAATAATTCCTCTGTCCCTTCTTTACCTTTTTTAGCGAGTTCTTCGCTCAAGGAAGTAAATCCACCGATATCCTGAATTGCAATCCAGTAATTTCCCTTAATTGTATTCATTCTAATAAATTATAAAAAAAATTATACTTTAATTGCTTTTGATATATTTCGCTTTTATAATTCCAATATGGAAATATTTGTAATAGGATTTACATTGCTTGCAGGAGTTTTAACTTATTTTGCATGGAGTAATGGCAGATGGATGAAAGAAATGATAAGCAAACAAAATGAAATGCTAAATAAACAGAATGAAATTTTAAATAAACATACTGAAATATTAAACAAGCAGACTGAGATGTTAGAAAAAATAAGTGAGATGCTTTATAAAATGGACGAGACTTTAAGGGTTATGGAAAAGAATGCAGAGGAAAGACATAAGGAAGTATTGGAAATTATAAGACATTTGAAATAAAGAGTCAAAACCACTAAACTTGATAAATTAAATCTATATATGGTATTATTTAAAAAACCCTTCTTTTTGGGGAGAGGGTTTTAAATTTTCCGTCCCCCGGGTTCAGAAAAAAATCCCTCTCCCCCTTTTATTTTAAAATTTAGTTTATGTATAATTTTAGACTATGGGAACAGAAATAATTTCAGTAGGGCATTATGTACCGCCCTTTATACTTTCAAACTTTGACCTGGAAAAGATTGTTGAGACTTCAGATGAGTGGATTACAGAGAGGACCGGGATAAAAGAGAGAAGAATAGCAGAACCAGGAATTGCTACAAGTGACCTTGCTAAAGAAGCGGCATTAAAAGCACTTTCTAAAGCTGGTATTTCTCCTGAAAAAATTGAAGCAATAATTGTTGCCACTGCTACTCCTGATACCTATGTAGTTTCAACAGCCTGTCATACACAGGATAAATTGGGAGCAAAGAATGCTTTTGCCTTTGACATCTGGGCAGCCTGTCCTGGTTTTATTTATGGTCTCAAATTGGCAAAAGGTCTTATAAATAGTGGAGAAATTAATAATTGTCTTGTAATTGGAGCTGAAACTCTATCAAGATTTCTTGACTGGGAAGATAGATCAACCTGTGTTTTATTTGGAGACGGTGCAGGAGCAGTATTAGTAACAAATTCAAATTCAAAGGATAAAATTATTGATGTGTTTCTTGGTTCTGATGGTTCTTTAAAAGACCTTCTTATTATGCCTGCAGGGGGTTCTTTAAAGCCCTTTTCACCTGAAGTTTTTGAAAAGAGAGAATGCTTTATAAAAATGAAAGGTAAAGAAGTTTTTAAAAATGCAGTTTTAAAAATGGAAGAAGCCGTTGATATTATTCTTAAAAGGAACAAAATTAAACCTGAAGAAATTGATTTTTTTGTTCCCCATCAAGCAAATATAAGAATTATTGAAGCTTTGAGAGAAAGGTTAAATATGCCAAAAGAAAAGGTATATGTGAATATTGATAAATATGGTAATACTTCAGCTGCTTCAATTCCCATAGCTCTCTCTGAAATGGAAGAAAAAAATATTCTTAAAAAGGGAGATTTAGTTCTTCTCGTTAGTTTTGGAGCAGGTTTTACCTGGGGTTCTGCTTTGATAGAATGGTAAAAGCTATTTTCTTTACAGGTCAGGGCTCTCAGTTTGTTGGTATGGGTAAAGATTTATATGAGAAAAATGGAATATTTAAAAAAGTTATAGATGAAGCTGAAAAAATCCTTGATTTTCCTTTAAAAAAAATTATGTTTGAAGGTCCTGAGGAAGTGCTTACACAAACAGAAATTGCTCAACCAGCTATACTTGCACTTGGAATAGGAAAATTTGAAATTTATAAGGAAGAAAAAGGATTAGATGATATAGCTTATGCACTTGGACATTCACTCGGAGAATTTGGAGCACTTTATGCTTCTTCTGTTTTAAATTTTGAAAGTGTAATAAGACTTGTTAAGATAAGGGGAAAACTTATGCAGGAAGCAGGAGAAAAAACAAGAGGAACAATGGGGGTAGCTCTTGGAATGAAAAAGGAGGAAGTTGTTGAAATAATTAAAGAAATAGATGATCAGAATCTTGTTATAGCAAATCATAATACAGAAGAGCAGTATATAGTTTCAGGACCTGTTTCAAGTGTAGAGAAATTTTTAGAACTTGCAAAAAAGAGAAATTACAAAAAAGTTTTAAAATTAAATGTTTCAGGAGCATTCCATTCACCTTTAATGAAAGATGCTGCAATTGAATTTGAAAAATACATTGAAAGGGAAGAATTTAAAAAACCCTTATTTAAGATTATTCAAAATTCAACTGGAAAGGCAAGCAATGACCCGGAAGAAATAAAAGAAAATTTAAAAAAACAGATTTTATCACCTGTTTTGTTTATTGATTCAGTTTTATTCTTAAAAAAGGAAGGGGTAAAAGAAGGGATAGAATTTGGTCCAAAACCTGTTTTAAAGGGACTTATCGAGAAGATTGAGAAAGCTTTTTCTGTAGAATTTTTTTAATGGAAAAAGAGTTTATACTTTTAATTTTTTTTCTTCTTTTTTTATCCTTTTTATGTTCTGGATTTGAAACAGCCTTTGTTTCCCTTGATATTGATAAAATTTTTTTAGCTTCATCAAAATATGCAAGAAAAGTATTTTTAAAAAAACCAAGAGAAATTTTAAATACTATTTTACTTTTAAATAACTTAGTTAATGTTTCTATAGCAATTTTATTTACAGGATATTTTAGTCTTGAAGTTTCAATGTGGGAGGCAATTTTTTCAGGAGCTTTTTTTTCTTTTCTTCTAATAATAATAGTTGGTGAATTTTTACCTAAATATTTAGCTTCTAAATTCTCTTTTAATTTTATAAGAATTTTTCATCCAATAATCTTTATTTTTTACTTAATTTTTTCCCCTTTTATTAACCTTTTAACAAAAATTTATAACAAATTTTTGAAAGGTGAATTTCAATCTAAAAGGGATGAACTTTTATGGCTTATTTTTCTTAAAGAAAGAAAAGGTATAATTCCACCAGAGATAGGAAGAAGCCTTAAGTCATCTCTTTATTTCAGCGAAAAAGAAGTTATAGAAGTTTTGAAACCAAGAACAGAACTATTTGCAATTAACATTAATGAGCCTTTAGAAAGCATTAAAAAAACAGTTTATAGTATTGAATATAAAAAAATTCCTGTTTATAAAGATAATGTTGATAATATAATAGGTTACCTTTTAAAGAAAGATATACTGAATTCCTTAGCTAAAGAAGAACTTTTACAAAAAGTAAATAAAATTTTATTTTTTGCTGAAAATACAAAAATTGAAATGGCTCTAAAAAAAATGAAGGAAAATAATATTCATATCGCAATTGTTGTAGATGAATATGGTGTGATAAAAGGTTTCTTTACAATAGAGGATATTATTTTTGAACTGCTTGGTGAATTTCATGAATTTGAAAAAGAAATAGTTGTTGATGGAAAAACAAGAATAGATGATTTAAAAGAAGTTTACGGAATTATTTTTCCAGAAGGACCTTACGAAACAATTGCAGGTTTTCTGATAGAACTTAAAGGTGATTTTCCCGAAGAAAATGAAATTCTTGAGTTTAGTGATTATAAATTTCAAATAATATCAAGAGATGAAAAAAGTATAAAAAAAGTTAAAATTTTTAGATAGATTTAACTTACCTTTAAAACAATTTTTCCAAATGCTTTTCTTTCCTCTAACATTCTATGTGCTTTAATGATTTCTTCAAGTGGCAAAACTTCGTAAATAACTGGTTTTATTTTTCCCATATTAACAAGTTGAAGTCCATCAAGAAGATCCTTTCTTCTTCCCATAGTTGAACCTATTAAACTTATTTGTTTAAAAAATATATACCTTAAATCGATGTTTGCATTAGCTCCAGAGGTTGCACCACATGTTACTATTTTTCCTCCCCATTTTACAATTCTAAAAAGGGAAGGTAAAAATTCCTTTCCTGTGTGATCAAATATGCAATCTATTGTTCTACCTTTAAGTTTTTTTTCCCAATCATTTTCTGAATAGTTAATAACTTCGTCAACACCAATTTTTTTTGCTCTTTCAAGTTTTTCTTTTTTACTTGATGTTGCGATTACATAAACATTGAGAGCTTTTAAAATCTGAATTAACATAACACTTACCCCACTACCTGCCGCCATAACAAGTGCTGTTTGATAGGGTTTTATTTTACTTTTTTTAACCATATGCATTGCTGTTAATAAAGTAAGAGGTAAAGAAGATGCTTCTTCAAAGCTTAAATCAGATGGAAAAGGAAAAATTAACTCTTTTTTCACAACAATGAATTCAGCATTTCCGCCCCAGATGTTTTCTCCGAGTATTTTATATTCCTTACATAAATTTTCTTTTCCTGATATACATTTATCACAAACACCACAGAAAGTGGCAGGATAAAGAATTACTTTGTCGCCTTTTTTAAATAAGCTTTCTTCCCCCTTTATATCTTCAATTATTCCAGCTATATCAGAACCAAGGATATGGGGAAACTGGATTTTTAAATTTGGGAGTCCCTTTCTAACCCATAAATCAAGATGGTTTAAACTAACAGCCTTAACCCTAACTTTTACATATCCCTCTTTTAATTCAGGTTCTTTCAATTCCCCAATTTTTATAACCTCAGGACCACCATGAGATTCTATGTAAGCAGCTTTCATCTATAAATTCTTTTTGGCCTTATAAACATTCCATGAACCTTTTCGGGTGTATTCAAGAGAATTTATAATTTTTTTTACTGAATATAATCCAAGTCCTCTTCCTCTTTTTATTATTTCTTTCCATTCTATTTTATTATTACTATCAAGAGGCGGCTTTTCTCCTTTATCCATTATTTCAATTTTTATGTAGTTTTTGAATTTACAGATCTTAATTTTAATTTCTCCTCCTTTGCCTTTGTATCCGTATTCTTCAGTATTTGAAACAAGTTCATCAATTACATATACAAGCTGGTGGGAGAGATTATTATCAAAATTTCTTTTTAAAATTCTGTATATTTTATCTCTGAACTTATCCCTTTCTTTGAGCGGAAGCATAATAATATCCTTGAAGAGAACTGTTCCAGGAGACATTAAAAGAATTATAAATTTAAGTCTTGAAAAAAATCAAATAAAAGAGTATATATAAAAATAAGTTAATCGAACGCTATGCGAATATTTTCTCATATAATTTTGTCCGGTATTAATTCATATTTGAATTTCATAAATTCTAAAATTTTTTTCTTTTCAAGGGTTCAAGTCCCTTTTTATTTTGAGAAAAGGAGGATTAGGTAATGTCCAAAAAGTCTAATAAATTCCCAGTAAGACCACTTGCAGATAGAGTTGTTATTAAAAGAATCGAAGAGGAAGAGGAAAAATCTCCGGCTGGTATAATTATACCTGATACAGCCAAAGAGAAACCGCAGAAAGGTGAGGTTATGGCAGTTGGTCCAGGAAGGCTTGATGATAATGGAAATAGGCTTCCAATGGAGGTTAAAGTTGGAGATAAGGTTTTATTTTCTAAATATGCAGGAACAGAAGTAAAAATTCAGGGAGAAGAATATTTAATAATGAGAGAGGATGATATCCTTGCAATAATTGAAAAAACTGAATAAAAAAGGAGGTAAAAAAATGGCAGCAAAAGATATTCGCTATAATGAAGAAGCGAGAAGGAAACTTTTAAGAGGTGTAGAAATTCTTGCTAAAGCTGTAAAGGTCACACTGGGTCCAAAAGGTAGAAATGTAATTCTTGAAAAAAAATTTGGAACTCCACAGGTGACAAAGGATGGTGTAACAGTTGCCAAGGAAATTGAACTTAAAGACCCCTTTGAAAATATAGGTGCTCAGCTTGTTAGAGAAGTGGCTTCAAAAACAAGTGATGTAGCAGGAGATGGAACCACTACCGCAACTGTTCTTGCTGAATACATTTTTAAAGAGGGTCTTAAAATGATGGCTACTGGTGCAAATCCAATGGAAGTCAGAAAGGGTATTGAAAAGGCTGTAAATACTGTTGTGGAAGAATTGAAGAAAATTTCAAAAGAAGTAAAAGATAGAAGGGAAATTGAACAGGTAGGTACTATCTCAGCTAATAATGATGAAGAAATAGGTAAAAAACTTGCTGATGCAATGGAAAAAGTGGGAAAGGATGGAGTAATTACTGTTGAGGAAGCAAAAGGAATTGAGACTTATGTAGAATTTGTAGAGGGAATGCAGTTTGATAGAGGATATATTTCACCTTACTTTGTTACCAATCCTGATAAAATGGAATGTGTTCTTGAAGATCCCTATATTCTAATTCATGACAAAAAGATTTCCTCTTTAAAGGATATCCTTCCTGTTCTTGAAAAAGTGGCACAGAGTGGAAGACCACTCCTTGTTATTGGTGAGGAAGTTGAGGGTGAAGCCCTTGCGACACTTGTTGTAAACAAGTTAAGAGGGACATTACTATCCTGTGCTGTAAAAGCACCTGGTTATGGTGAAAGAAGAAAGGCAATGCTTGAAGATATTGCGATTCTTACAGGGGGACAGGTGATTTCAGAAGAAAAGGGATTAAAGCTTGAAAACGCAAGACTTGATGACCTTGGAAGGGCTAAAAAAGTTATAGTTGATAAGGATAATACTACCATAATTGAAGGTGCAGGAAAAAAAGAAGATATTCAGGCAAGAATTAAACAGATTAAAAAGCAGATTGAGGAAACAAAGAGTGATTATGACAGGGAAAAACTTCAGGAAAGACTTGCAAAACTTGCTGGTGGTGTTGCGATAATATATGTTGGTGCTGCTACAGAAGCTGAAATGAAGGAGAAAAAAGCAAGAGTTGAAGATGCAATGCATGCTACAAAAGCTGCTGTTGAAGAAGGAATTGTTCCTGGTGGTGGAGTCGCTTATTTAAGATGCATTCCTGCTTTAGAAAAACTTGAAGCCACCCTTGATGGCGATCAAAAACTCGGTGTCCAGATTGTAAAGAAAGCCTTAAGAGAACCTACAAGATGGATTGCTGAAAATGCTGGATATGAAGGAACTCTTATTGTTGAAGAAATTTTAAGGAGAGGCGGAAATATAGGGTTTGATGCAAGGGATGGACAGCTTAAAGACATGTTTGAAGCTGGAATTATTGATCCTACAAAAGTTACAAGAATTGCCCTTCAGAATGCTGCATCTGTTGCTGCACTCCTTTTAACCACTGAGGCTCTTGTTACTGAAATAAAAGAAGAAAAGAAAGATTCAGGAGTTCCAACACCACCTATGGATGAATACTGATTAAAAAAAGGGGGAGGGGTTTAAATGAAAAAATATACCCTCCCCCTTTTATTTTATAATATAATTTAAAAAGGAGGTAAAATATGCCTATATATGAATATAAGTGTGAAACATGTGAAAAAAGTTTTGAAGAACTTGTTTTACCAGGAGAAAAAGAGCCTGAGAAATGCCCTGAATGCGGAACTAAGACTTTAAGAAAAGTATGGAGAGGAAGTGTAGGTTTAATTTTTAAAGGTTCTGGTTTTTATATAACTGATTACGCAAGGAAGAATAGTGGGGGTAAAAAAGAAGGAGAGAAAGAAAAAGAAAGTAAAGGTAATTCCTGTTGTTCCGGTGGAAGCTGTTCTTGTGAGTGATGAAAAGAAAGAAAGTAAAAGTTAAAGATATAGAGTTTGGAGATGATAGATTAGTTTTTATAGGTGGACCCTGTGTTATTGAAGATGAAAATTCAACTTTAAGGACCGCAGAAAAGATAAAAAAAATAACCGAAAAACTTTCCATTCCTTTTGTATTTAAATCCTCATATTTAAAAGATAATAGATCCAGTGAACTTTCCTATCAGGGTCCTGGTCTTGAAAAGGGTTTGAAAATTCTTGAAAAAGTTAAAAAAGAATTTGATGTTCCTGTTCTCTCAGATATCCATACACCTCAGGAAGTGGATATAGCAAAGGAAGTTCTTGATATTTTGCAGCTTCCTGCTTTCCTTTCTATGCAAACTTCTTTAACCCTTGCACTTGCTAAGACAGGTAAAACTATAAATGTTAAAAAAGGACAATTTCTTTCTCCTACTGATATTAAAAAAGTTGTTGAAAAAATTGTAAGACAAGGAAATGAAAATATTTTATTAACTGAAAGGGGGACTTTTTTTGGCTATCATAATTTGATAGTTGATTTTCGTTCTTTCCAGATAATGGCTGAAAATGGCTATCCATTAATTTTTGATGCAGGTCATTCAGTTAGGAATTATGGAATCCCCTCATCTGATCCCAAGGGCGGTGATAGGAAATTCATACCCCTTTTAGTAAGGACAGGTCTTTCTTCTGGGTTTGTTGATGCACTTTTTCTTGAAGTTCATGAGGACCCTGAATGTGCTAAATGTGATGCTTCTACCCAGTGGCCCTTAAGTAAATTAGAAGATTTGCTTTTAATGGCAAAAGAGTCTTTTATAAAAGGTAAAGAGTTAATTAAAAAATATAATTTTTAATTTTGTTAAGTTTTTTTCAATTTACAGGTATCAATACGGAAAAGGAGCCACAGGGGACAGAATCCGATTAAACCGGTAATTAGAGGAATAATTCCAATCAATCCCCAAAGTGTTTTAAAAATGATGCCAATTAAAATTATTAAAATACCCAAAATAATTCTTACTGTTTTATCTAAACCACAAACATTCTTTTTCATATTTTTTAATATTTTTTTAAGGATTTGAACCTGTATTTAATATTATAATATAGTTTTCTTAAAATTTTCAAATGCAAAAAGTAAATCCCTTTGAAATAAGTTTCGAAAGCGAAAAGAGATTAAATAAATTTTTTTTTATTTTTAAGAAAATTTTTAATACCGATTATAGGGTTATAAATATTTATGAAGTTTTGAGTTATTCTCTCGGTTGGAGAATATTTCCCTTGATAAGGGATGAATTATTATCAGAAAGATGCAATGATAAAAGCTATTTAAATATTTTTAACAAAATAAAGGAAAGGGAAAAATTTTTGAAATATAAGCTTTTTTTAAGAATTTTTAAGTTTACGGTTTTATTTTTTATTTTTCTTATTTTAAGAAAAAAAAGGAAAGCAAAGGTATTAACTACTTTTTATTTAAAAGATATTGATTTTTTGTATTACACTCAATCCTTTAAATTTTTTCTTAAAAAAAGGGATTCCTTTTATTTTCCTAAATATTCTTTTTTTTTAAAATCTTCTTTTAATCTTTATTTAGATTCAAGGAAATTTTTAAAAAAACTATTTTTTAAATTACCATCAACCTTAAGAGAAAAATACAGAGAGATTTTTACATACTATCTTTTTTACAGGATTCCCTTTCTTTTCTCTTATTTATGTTATTTAGAAAGAGAACTGAAAAATTATGAATATTTTATAAGTCACGAAAATGTAACTAAATTTATGATAATTTTAAAAAAATTTTTTAATAAATCTTTTACACTTCAACATGGTCATGTTTGGAAAAAGGGTAGTGTTCCAATGGGTGAGTTTGGCTTTTTTATTAAAAATAAAGATAATTTCTTCCTTTGGGGTGAGGAATTTAAGAAAAGATTTTTAGAGAGAAATATAGATAAAGAGTGTACTTTTGTAACAGGTTCTCCCTTTCATGTTTCGCTTTTTAAAAGAGAAAAAAAATATGAAAAAGAAAAGGGCAGAATACTTTATATTACCCAGCAAGCAAAAGGGATGGAAGATGAACTTATTTATCTGTTTTCTACTTTTCTTGAAGGTTATAAAAGAGCACTTGAAGTTAAAAAAGATTTGTTCCTTGTTATAAAGGCAAGAAAAAGAGAAAATTTAAAGATTTATAAAGAATTACTCAAAAAATTTAAATTAAAAAATTATTTTATTTTAACTACTAACTTATGGGATGAGATAGAAAAAGCAGAAATTGTTTTTTCTTCCTATTCAACTGCAATTTATGAGGCTCTTTTTTTAAATAACTACATTTTCTGTATCTTTCCCAGAAATTTAACTTTTCCTTTCCCATATGATTTATTCAAAATCCCCTTTTCTACTGATCCTGAGGAAATAAAAAATTACATAATTAATCCCTATCCTATTAATAATGATAAAAATATTTTAAAAAAATTTTTTGATAATCTTTTAGAACCTGATTCGGTTTTTGTGAAAATTAAAGATATTATAAAGTAAAATTAAAGAAATGATTTTTGATACACATACTCACCTTAATGATGAAGTTTTTGAAAAGGATCTTGACTCAGTTATTGAAAGAGCTTTTGAAAAGGGTGTTGAAAAAATGATTGTAGTTGGGTATGATGTTCCTTCTTCAGAAAAGGCTATTGAAATTTCAAGGAAATATAAGGGGAAAATCTTTGCTTCCTGCTCAATACATCCTCATGAAGCTGATGATTTTGAAAAGGATTTTCCAAAAATAGAAGAACTTTCAAAGGAAGAAGGAGTAGTTGCAATAGGTGAAACAGGTCTTGATTTTTATAAGGATTTTTCTAAAAAAGAGGCTCAAATTGATTGTTTTAAAGCCCATATAGAACTTTCCAAAAAAAGAAATTTACCCTTAATTTTACATGTAAGAAACGCCTTTCCAGAAGTTTTTGAAATTTTAAAAGACAATAAAAATTTAAAGGGTATATTTCACTGTTTTTCAGGAGGAATAAATGAAGCTAAAAAGGCTTTTCAAATTAATTTTTTTATTTCTTTCTCAGGTTCTCTTACATACGGGTCAAAAAAACTTGAATCCTCTCTAAAAATTTTACCCTTAGATAGGATTTTATTTGAAACAGATTGCCCTTATTTAACTCCAAGACCTTTAAAAGGCAGAAATGAACCCTCTTATATTCACTACACAATAGAGTTTGCAGCTAACCTGCTTAAAATCGATTATAAAGAATTAAGCAAGATCTCCTTTGAAAATTCATTAAAAATTTTTAACCTTGAATAAGAAAATTCTATTTCTTTTAAAGTTCTTTTTAACTTTCATAATTCTTGGATTTATTTTTTATAAAATAGATATTAAGGAGTTTCTGTTAATATATAAAAAGACAAATTTTTTCCACATTATTTTATCAATTATATTTTACTATTTAGCTTTTGTCTTTCTTTCAATAAGATGGAAATTGCTTTTGCTTGAACATTCAAGAAATTTTACAGTTTCAGAAATTTTTAAAATTTATTTACTCGGTATGCTTGTAAATACTGTTTCCCCTGCAACCCTTGGTGTTGATGTTTTAAGGGGTTATATGATTGGGGAAAAAATCAAATCCGGGAAATCTTTTGCTTTTGCCTCAGTCCTAGTGGATAGATTTATAGGTCTTTTTGGTATTTTCTCCTTTGCTCCTTTTGGCATTCTTTTTTTAAAAGGTATACCCAATTCAAAGAAATTGATTTTTATTTCCTTTTTCTTTTCCTTTTTAATAATTCTCCTTTTTTATATTTCTTGGACAGATATATTTGAAAATATTTATAAAAAAATTTTATCAAGATTTCCCTTTACATCTTTAAGAGATAAATTTTTTAAATTGTATGACTCTTTTAAAATATATTCAAAGCATAAGAAACTTTTAATTTTGAGCTATTTTCTTACAATTTTTTTGCAAACTTTTTTTTCAATTCAAGCATACTTCTGTGCAAGAGCAATTTCTATTAATCTATCTCCTCTTGTCTTTATTTTTATAATACCCCTCATTAATTCTCTAAATTCAATCCCACTTACAATCTCTGGACTTGGAATAAGAGAAGCAGGTTTTTATGCCCTTTTCAGCTCTTATTTTTCTCTTGAGACATCAGTTTCTCTTTCATTACTTTATTTTATTTCTGGTGTTGTAGCTAACATCCCTTTTGGGGTATATTTATTTAAATCTCCTTTTAAAAGTGAAAAAGATATATAATTTGTTATATAATTGATTTTTAATGAATATAAAAGAACTTTATGAACCCGTAAGAGAAGGTATAGAAAGAGTAAATGAAAAACTTAATGAAATTTTTAAAAAAGATTACTTTCCCTATATACCCGATAATTTATTAATGGGAAAAAGACTTAGACCTTTACTTACCCTTTATTCTTCTTTTGCCTTTGAAGATTTGAAGGAAGAGAAAGTTGATGTTGCATGTGCTACTGAACTTGTTCATTTTGCATCTTTGATTCATGATGATGTTGTCGATGGCTCAACCATAAGAAGAAAGTCTCTGACTTTAAATTTTTCTTATGGAAATCACACGGCTATTTTAATTGGAGATTATGTTTTTTCAAAGGCAATGGAATTTATAGGAAAAGCCAAAAATGTAAGGCTTTTTGAGATTCTTGCACAGACTTCTGTTGAAATGTGTGAAGGAGAAATAATTGATGAATTTCTTGATAGAGAAAAAAGATTTGAATTAAAAAATTATTTACTTCTTATAGAAAAAAAGACAGCTTCTTTATTTTCAGCCTGTTGTGAAATGGGGGGGATAATTGTTAATTATAAATATGTTGAAAGTTTAAAAAAATTTGGAAAAAAATTTGGAATTCTTTTTCAAATTCTTGATGATTTATATGATTTTTATAAAGAAGGTGAAGATATAGAAAAGGGAAAGATAACGCTTCCCCATATACTCTTTAAAGAAGAAATTGAAAAAAAATTTCCAGAGTTTTTTAAAGAAAAAAATTTTGATTTAAGCAAAAAGGTTAGGGAGTTTCTTTTAGAAAAAGGTGTAATGGAAAGGTGTTATGAATATTTAATTCCAGATTTTTTAGAGTTGAAAAAACTTGTTTCAGAACTTGATAACCCAATTAAAAATTACTTATACTCTTTTATTATTTATCTTGAAGAAAATAGACATTTTTTATTTAATGAAGAAGAGGTTCAATCCCCTTAAAATTTTAATAAAAAATGATATCAAAACTTTTGAAACCAGAACTTGTAATTTTAGACCTTAAGGGGAAGACGAAGAGTGAAGTTTTAAAGGAAATGATTGATGTTTTACCAATAAGTGAGGAAAAGAAAAAAAGTGTTTATGAATCAGTTTTAAAAAGGGAAGAAATAGGTTCAACGGGTATTGGAAAAGGGATTGCAATTCCCCATTCAAGGAGTGTGATGCTTGATGATGTTTATCTTGTTGTTGGATTAAGTAAAAAAGGTGTTGATTTTGATGCTATAGATGGAAAACCTGTTCACCTTATTTTTTTACTTTGTGCTACCCCTATTGATCCTGATTCAAGATACCTTATTACTCTTGGGAAAATTGCTCATCTCGCGAGGATACTTTCAAAGGATAAAAATTATTTAAATTTTGATAACGAAAAGAAATTTATAAATTATTTAAAAGAACTGGAGGCGAAAGGTGGCTAAGGAGAAATCAAATCTTATTAATATTTTAATAGCAATTAACGACCTTGATGCTCAACTAAGCCTACTGGAAAATCCCTATTATAAAGAGTTAGGTTTTGAAGTTGATGAGAAAAAAATAGAGAAACTTAAAGATGTCAGGAAAAAGGAAATAGATAAGTTGCCTCCTGATATACGAGATGAATATGAAATGCTTTTAAAAAGGTATGGAAAAGGTGTTGCCCCACTTATAGAAGGAACCTGTTTAAATTGCTTTGCTGTGCTTCCCACCTCACTTTTAACAGTAGAGGGTAAAACGAAACTTATTAGGTGCCCCAATTGTTCAGTTTTCCTTTACAGGGTATAAGAAAATGGAAGAGAAAACATTACATCAACCCCCGATACAGATTGAACTTGGAGAAAAGGAAGCTGAGGGAATATATTCCAATTTTGTAATGATAATACATTCCCCATCTGAGTTTATTTTTGATTTTGCGAGAATAATGCCAGGGGTCCCGAAAGCAAAAGTTCAGGCAAGGATAATAATGACACCATCTCATGCAAAGTTACTTTTGAAAGCATTAGGTGAAAATATTGAGAAATTTGAAGAAAAATTTGGTGAAATTAAAATACATGAACAGGAAATAAAGAAAATCGGTTTTACACCAAAATAATTAAATAAAATTAGTATTCTTTACCCTGAAATAGTTGAATTTATAAAAATGTCTATGTTGAAAGATTTAAAGAAGATTATACAGGAACATTTTATAGAATGGTATTCTACAGATTATTGCTTTTTCACTTATTGTATATTATATTATAAAGATGAAAATTTTTCTAAAAGAACTTAAGGAAGGAAAAACTGATTTTTCTTATACTCTTGAAGGTAAAGAAAGTGAAGAACTATTTAAAGATTCTGAAATTAAAAGAGTAAATTTAAATTCTTCTGGATGGATACAGAGAAAAGGTCTTGAGTATATTTTTTATTTACATGTAAAAGGCTTTGGAACCTTAATCTGTGCAAGATGTCTTGATGAATTTCAGTTTTTTTTCAATGAAGATTACACCTATAATGTTTTTCTGGGAAAAGACCCTTCCATATCAAAAAAAGAATATAACATTTCTGATAAGGATGTAGCATCAATTTATGTTGAAAATTATGAGCTAAATGTTTTACCATTAATAAAAGAAATTGTTCTTCTTACAATACCTATGAAACCTTTATGTAAAGAAAACTGTAAGGGATTATGCCCTGTTTGTGGGGCAAACCTGAATAATAAAAATTGTGGCCATGAAACTAAAGAAACTTATTCCCCCTTTACTTATTTACTTAAAAGGATAGAAAAAAAAGAATAAGGGTTCAACCCCCTTTTAAAAATTAAAAATAAAAATGCCTGTACCCAAAAGAAGACACTCCCGTGCAAGAGGAAGAAAAAGGAGGACTCACTATAAAGTAAAACCAATGAGTTTATCAAAATGCCCCAATTGTGGAGAAGCTAAATTACCCCATAGAGTTTGCCCTCATTGTGGATATTACAAAGGTAAAGCTATAATACAGATAGAGGAAAAAATAAGTTCTTAGTTTAAATGAGGATTGTTCTTGACCTTCTTGGAACAGATAAAGCTCCTTCTCCTGAAATTGCTGGGGCTGAACTTTTCTTAAAAGAAAATCCTAAGTCCTTTTTGTATATAGTTGGCACTCCGGAGTTTAAAAATCAAATAAAATTTAATGGAAGGTATGAGTTTATTGAGGCTGAAAATAGAGTCTATTTTGAAGAAAAACCCTCTGAAGTTTTAAGAACAAAAAAAAATTCAACAATTGCTATTGGTCTTTCACTTTTAAAAGAAGGTAAAGCTGATGCTTTTGTAAGTGCTGGTAATACTGGAGCAATTCTTGCCTATTCAATAAAGATTTTAGGGAGACTTAAAGGTGTTAAAAGACCTGCAATATGTGCCCTTTTCCCTTCACATAAAGGTTTTTGTGCTGTACTTGACGTCGGTGCAAATGCTTTTGTAAGACCTTTATTTCTTTATCAATTCGGTGTTATGGGTAAGATATTTGTAGAAGAAATAATGGGGATAAAAAATCCAAGAATAGCTTTACTTTCAATAGGTGAGGAAGAAACAAAAGGAAATGAACTTATAATGAAATCTAAGGAACTTTTTGAAAAGGACCCAAATTTGAATTTTATAGGATTTATTGAAGGGAATGAAATTTTAAAAGGTAAAGCGGATGTTGTTGTAACAGATGGATTTACAGGAAATACTCTTTTAAAATTTGGTGAAGGTGTTGTTGAGTTCACCCATAATTTTTTTCTTGATTCAATAGAAAGTTCAATAAAAAACAAAATAGGGTTTTATTTTATGAAAAATTCCTTTAAATCCTTTTTTAAAAAGGTAAGTTATGAAGAATTTGGAGGAGCACCTTTGCTTGGAATTAACGGAGATGTTTTTATATCTCATGGAAGAAGTTCAAAAATTGCAATTAAAAATGCTTTAAAATCTGCTTTAAAATTTGTTGAGTTGAGAATTAACGAAAAAATTGAAAAGTCGCTTCTTGAGTTTGAAAAAGTTGATATAGAATAAATTTTTAAAACCCCATTAGTTTTGAAAAAGACCCTGAAAAGGAACTCATCTGTATTGTTAAAGGAAAAATTAAGGCACCTAAACAATTGAGTCTCCTTGTTCCAAAAAGAGGTGGTAATAAACCTATGGAGCTTGATACGATAAGTATAATAATGCCTTTAAAACCTGTTATTAAAACGGTTAGAAATAATATGAAAATTATAATAATAATTGATAAGTTTTTGTAAGGTATTTTGTGAATTTTTTTTGCTATTAATTTCGACATTTTTATAGTAAAATAAAAGGAAATAAAAGAGGATAAAAGTATTATCCCAACCATTAGAAAATACTCGCTGTAAGATTTTGGACTGTAAAAAATGTTAAGCATCCAGGCAGCACCTCCTCTTCTTATATGAAGGAAAGGAACAAAAAAGAGTAAAAAACCCCCAACATAATATAAAAATCTGTTTGCACCCTGACCTATTAAGAAAATATCATCCCCCCTCTGTGCTGTTGCATGACCTGAAAGAAATGCTCCAATTCCTCCTGTTATGACTGGAAAAAAAGCAGCAAGTGAACCTCCAAGAGAACCTGCAAATATACCCCTTAAAATTCTTTGATAATTTGTTGTTAATTTGTCTTCTATTATCTGTGGTGGTAAAATTGGATTTGTGATTATATTAAGTATAAGCCAGGGTATTGCAAAGAGTCCCAGAAATAAAGGCATAAGATTTTGAAAGGAAGTTTCTGGATCCATTATCCCCCCTCTTAAAACTATATAACCTAAAATTCCGGAAAGGAAAAAAACAAGAATTCCAGCACTTAGAGAACCCCAGGCTTCTTTTAATCTTCCAAGCCGTGTCCTTGATCTATCAGTTGTTCTTGGCCACTCGGAGAGCAGCATAAAGGCACCTATGGAAGCTAAAATCCATTCCATATGGGGTGTGAGTAGTTCTCTTATAGGGGGGAGAATATAGGGTAAAAAGATAGCGAAAATTAATATTAAGAAAGAGGCACCCAGAGACCCTGTTAGGGAAAGTAAAACTGCCTCGTGAGCTCTTCCATACATCAGAAACTTCTGTGATGGCAAAAGATAAAATAAAGTGGAATCATCATTTGTAGAAAAATATATCGCAGGTAAAATTCCTGCAAAAGTATAACTAACAATAGATCCTGCAAAAAAATAAGGTATAAGTTCTAAAGGTAAAAAGTCTGTTTGAACTTCAAGGAATATAAATAAAGCTAAAATGTTGTAAATATGAAGTGCAGGAATCCAGGAAAAAAGTATTCCTGTTATTGTTCCTATAAGAGAAATTAAAATAGGATAAATTAAATTCATTTTAAAGGGACGACATCATCTTTAATTCTCGGTACAAGCTCAATTTTACCTTTATATTCTTTTAATTCTCCTGCAACAATAATATTATCCTTCTCCTTAAATGAACCTTTTAAATCTTCCCATAAATCACTCCATATCCACACAGTTAATTCACCTGTATCATCTTCAAGAATTACTCTTGTTCCAGCTTTAAATTCTTTAATCTCCTTTATATTTCCCTTTATTTTTAAAAATTCACCAATGTTCTTTTGAATTGCTTCCTTAATTTTATATGGATTTTGTGGATAAGAAATTATTTTTAAACTTTTAACATTTTTTTCCATTCGGCCCTTGTATTCCTTTTCATATACTTCAAATTCTACTATGGAACCTGTAAGGAGTTTGTTTGATTGACCTTTATAATTTTTTTCAAGTGTGCTTTTCCATAAGGTAACTTCCTCGATTCCCTTATCAGTTTTAATTTTGAACCTTATTCCTTTTTTAAAAGTATAGCCTGATAGAATTTCGCCTTTTAACTTTAAATTTTCATTTTTTTGAGAATATGTAATTTCCTTTTTACCTGCAACACTTATATCACTAACATAGTGGGGTATAATCTCTGGTTTATCTTTATACAGAAAAACTGCTCCTTTTACCTTTATGATAGTTCCTTTTTCAAGAGATAGAATTTTCTCTTTTTCTTTGTAATAAAAGGGAATAAAAACTGTAATATTTGCATCCTCGTCCTGCATTCTTAAACCTATTGAATTATTCCTATATTGGGTTATTGAATAAATAGTTCCTTCTGTTTCTACTCTTTTTCCGGTTAGTGTGTCTGTTATATCTTTAATTTTTACATTTTTGGGCTCGGGTGTTTTTATTTTTAAATCCTTTGCATTATTGATAGTTAAAATAAAATTTTCTCTTGCATAAAGTGTCCCTGTAACAAAAACAGAGTCGGAAACCGAAGGGTATAAATCCTTTTCTATAAGTTCCTTTGCGACATCTCTGAAAGCCCTCACTTTAATACTACCTGTTCCATCATTAAGCCAGAAGGAAAAATACCCTCCCTTTTCTTCATCATAATAAGGTGAGGATTCAACAATTCCCTTCATGCTGACTTTTGCAAAATTCATTGTAGGTTTAAGCTCTTTAACCTTTACATAGGGTGCAGATTCTGTTCTTGCTGATATAAAAAGAAAAATAACACCACCAATAGCAAGGAAGAGACTTATCCATCTTAAGAATTCAATTCCAACAGGTTTTAATTGTTCCTCACCACAATAAGGACATATGTCCTTATTACCTATATATCTTCCACAATTAAAACATATTCTTATTTTTTCCATTTTTTTCATTTATTATAAGACATAAATAATTTGAAAGAAAATTGTTCTTAATCTTAAAATGTTCTATGCTAATACTTGGAATTTCGGGTTCACCGCATAAGAAGGGAAAAGTTACAATATTATTAAATTCTGTTTTAGAAAAAGCAAAAGAACTTGGCTCTGAAACAGAAATTATTTTTCTTACCGATTATCCTATTACTTACTGTATGGGATGTTATTCCAAAAATGTGAGGGATTGTAATCCTGAAGTTTTTAAGGGAGTTTTGCCAGCAGTTTATGAGAAAATATTGAAAGCCGACGGAATTGTATTTGGAACCCCTGTTTACTGGTTTGGACCTTCAGGATTAATGAAGAATTTTATTGATCTTTTAACAGCATTGGAAAATATTGAACCTTTACTTGCAGGTAAAGTTGTTTCCTGTGTTGTTTCCTGTGAGGAAGATGGAGCAATAAGCACAGCTTCCTCTATTATTATTCCTTTAAATTTTATGGGAGCCATAATCCCTCCTTATTCTATTACCTATGCTGTGGGACCAATTGAAGAAAATATGGATACACTTTTAGAATGTGAAAGGATTGCAAAAAATATGGTTGAAACAATTAAAAGGACAAGGGATTTAAAAAATGACTTCTGGTTCAGACCTTTAAAGAAAAAGAATGAAAATTAAAAGTATCCTTCTACATGGTTTTAAATCCTTTTATGAAAGAGAAGAAATATTTTTTTCAGATAAAATATCTCTTGTTATTGGACCAAATGGCTGTGGGAAAACTAATATTTTTGAGGCTATTAGATTTGTCCTTGGAGAATCAAGGTTAAATAAATTAAGGGTAAGAGAACTAAAAGAGATAATTTTTGCAGGAAATAAAGAAAAAAAAGCTTTGCCCTATGCAGAAGTTACAATTGTACTGGAAAATGAGAAAGGTGAGAGTAAATTTACAAGAAGGGTTTATAGAGACAATTCGCAGGAGTTTTTCTTAAATGATGATAGAATATCCGAAAAACATTACAAAGAGGAAATTGAGGGAATTTTTGGTAAAAAGAGCTATTCCCATTTTCAGTGGGAAGATGTTGAAGAATTAATAAGAAAACCAAAGGAGAGAATAAAAGAAATGATTTTAGAGGCTTGTGAACTTTTTGATTTTGACCATAAAAAGAAAGTTATGGAAAGAAGGCTTGAAAAAGCAGAAAGAGAACTTAAAGCTTTTGAGATTGTTATTAAGGATAAAGAAGAAAGAATAAAGAAACTTGAGGAGGAAAGAAAAAGGGCTTTAAGGTACAGAAGTCTTCAGGAAATTTTAAAGGAAAAGAAATTGCTTCTCGTTAAAGCAGAATATTCAAAACTTTTGAAAGATAAAGCGAAAAAGGAAAAAGAATTGAAAGAAAATGAAGAATTTTTTAAAAAACTTGAGGAAGAAATTTTTATTCTAAAAAAAGAAATTGAAGAAATAAAGTTAGAAAGAGAAAATTTATCTAAAGAGGAAGAACTTTTAAAGAGTTTGAAAATACCCTTAGAAAGTAAAAGAGAGAAAATTCTTTCAGAACTTAACAGAAAATATGGTGAGTTTTCAGGATTAAGGGACAGGGAAAATTATCTTAACTTATTAATAGAGGAACGAAAAAAAGAAATCGAAAAATTAAAGGAAGTTTTGAGGGATAAAATAGCTTATGAAGAGATTGATGAAACCAGTTTGGAGAAAACTGAAAGAGAATTTTTTGAAATTTCAAAGAAGGTAAGGGAAATTGAAGGTGAATTTTTAAAGTTAAATATTAAAAATGATGAGTTAAATATAAGATTAAATAATATTTTAAAAAGAGAAGAGGATTTAAAAAGAGAGATGATAGAAGTGGAAAATAAAAAGAAAATTAAAGAGGATGAAATTGAAAGTCTCAAGAAAGAAAGAGAAAAATTAGATAGTATTTATATTGAAATTGAAAAAAAATATGAGGAACATTTAAAGGAAGAAAAATTTTTAACAAGTACCATAGATAAAATTGAGAGAGAGATAAATATATTAGAAGGAGAGCTTTTGAAATTAAAATCAGCAAGAGAAGTTGATGAAAATCTCTTACCAGAGCTTTCCTTTCTATCTTCTTATATAGATTTTAGCAAAGAAGATAAATTTATATATGTTATTGATGATTTGCTTGAAGCAAAAATTTTAAATAATGAAAGTATAAATGGTATAGAGAAATTCCTTGAAAAGGGAGGGAAAATAATAATTGAAAGAGAGGAATTTAAGGGTGAAATGCCCCCTGTTTTAAAACGAAAGGAAGGAATAGGTGACCTTTTAAATACGAGATTTTTGAATTTCAAAGTTTTTAAAAATTTTAAAGAAGGAATAACTGCATGGAAAAATAAAGAATGTGATTATATGGTAACTGAAGATGGATTTGTAATTACCAAAGATGGTGTTTTAAGAAAAATTTTTACTCAAAAAATTGAAAAAAATAAAAGAATTACAGAAATAGAAAAAATTCTACCTGAAAAGAAAAGGAAATTAAATGAAAACAAAGATAAACTTGAGAGTTTAAGAAAGATTATTGAAAAAATTTTAAAAGAAAGAGAAAATATAAAGGAAACCCTTTTTAAGTTAAATTTAAAAATAAATGAAATAAATTCAGAAATTAACTTTTTATCTTTTAACATAAAAAAACAAAAAGAAGATTTGGATAAAATAAAAATTGATTCAGAGAAGATAAGAAGAGAGAGGGAGGAAGTTTTATTTAAAATAGGCGAAAGGGAAAAAGAGTTGAAGGAACTTAAAGATAAAGAAGAAAATTTTTCAAAAAAAATTAGTGAAATTAAGTTAATCAGAGAAAAGTTAAAGGAACTAAAGAATACAAGGGAAAAAGTTGAAATCTATGAAAAGTCTTTAAAGGAAAGAGAAGAGGAATTAATTGATGTGAAAGAAAAAATGAAAAATCTGGAAGAAGATTTAAAAAAACTTGAATCTGAGAGAAAAAAAATAGAGGAGGAGCTTTTTGAAATAAATAAAAGAGAAAGTGAACTTGAAGAAAAAATTAAGTCAATAAATGATAAATATGAGGAGAAAAGAAATATTTATCACATAAAGGAAAATAGTATTGATAAAATTTCAGAGAGGATTATAAAGTTAAAACAAGAAATTGATGAGATTGAAAAAAATATAGAATTCTACCCTGATAATATTGAATTTATCCCTGATAATATTTCAATTAAAAAATTAAAGGAAGAAATTGAAGAAATCGAAAGGGAGATTTATTCAATGCATGATGTTAATTTACTTGCTGATGAAGAGTATAAAATTCTTGAAAAGGATTATTTTGAAAAAATAGATGCTTATAAGGACTTAAAGGATAGTATTGATAAATTGAAAGAATCTATAAGAATTATGGAGGAAAGGGGTAAACTTCAATATACGGAATTTCTTGAACTTTTCAAAGAGGAATTAAAAAATGTTTCCTCTGTTTTAATGGGGGGTGAAATTAAAATAAAACCTCTTGATGAAAAGAATATTCTTGAATCCGAGCTTCTTATAGATGTTTCTCCCAGCGGAAAGAAAGTAAGGTCAGTGCTTTTGCTTTCTGGAGGTGAAAGGAGTTTATTTGCTCTGACAGTTTTATTTACCCTTGCCAAACTTTCACCTTCAGTTTTATTTGCTCTTGATGAAGTTGATGCTGCTCTTGATGATGCAAATACTCTGAGATTCAGAAGTTATGTAGAAAAATTGTCAGAAAGCTCACAGGTCTTAATCATAACACATAATAAAAGAACAATGGAGATAGCAAATAGAGTTTATGGAATAACAATGGAAAATGGGGTCTCCAAAATATACGGGATTAAATTTGAAGATTGAGCAAATTTTTTAGTTGAAAATCATCGTAATAAAATTGCAGCTACACTAAGATAGGAGAAAGTCCCGAGAATATCTGCTATTGTTGTTACAAGAGGAGCACTGGCAGATGCCGGGTCTTTCTTGAATTTTGTGAGAATAAAAGGTAAGGATAGTCCAACTAAACTTCCAATCATAACATTTATAATTATAGCAATAAAAATACAAAATGTTATGATCAAGGATTTGCTTCTCAATATTCCTATAAAGGAAATTCCTATTCCAAGAGTTAAACCAAGCGAAGCTGATACTAAAATTTCCCTTAAAATTAAATAAACATAATCTTTTATTTCTACATTTTTTAATGCCATTGCTCTTATTACAAGAGTTGCAGACTGGGAACCAGCATTACCAGCTGTATCTATAATAACTGGTAAAAAGGTAACAAGAACAATATACTTTGCAATAGTTTCTGTGAAGTTATTAATAATTCCACCTGTTATAAGATTTATAAAAAGTAAAAGTAAGAGCCATCCAATTCTACTTTTATATAATTTAATTAGCGGAATTTCCTTTATTTTTGTAATCAATTCAGGTCCAATCAAATCAGGATGAATTGCCGAAATCTTTGCAATATCTTCTGTTTGCTCTTCTTCCATAACATCCATGATATCGTCCACAGTGACAATTCCCAAAAGATGATTTTCATTATCAACAACAGGAAGGGAAATTAGGTTATATTTTTTCATAATTTCAACTGCTTTTTCCTGGTCCTCATAAGGACTTATTGATATAAAGTTATAATCAAGTAAAGATTCAATTTTATCATCAGGGTTTGCAAGTATAATTTTTCTTAAAGGTATATCATCAATTAAACGAAAATTTTCATCAACAATATAGATCATATTTATTGTTTCTGCATCTACACCTTTTTTCCTTATATGCTCTAATGCCTTTCTTACTGAAAAATCTTTTCTTATTGCTACATAATCAGGGGTCATAAGTCTTCCAACACTTCCTTTAGGATAACCTAAAAGTGTAAGTGTTTCCTTTCTTTCTTCTGGTGGTAAAAGATTAAGAAGTTTTCTTGTAAGGGAAGGTGAAACTTCTTCAAGAAGGGATGTTCTGTCATCAGGAGATAATTCTGATAAAATAATTTTTATTTCCTCATCTTTTAAACCCCTTATAATTTCCTCCTGAACATTACTATCGAATTCTGAAAAAACTTCTGTTTGTAAGTCTTTTGGAAGCATTAAAAAGATTGATACTGCTTCTTCTTTTTTTAAATTTTCAAGTAGTTCTGCTATATCTGCTGGTTCAAAACTGCTTAAAGCTGTTTTTAATTCTCTATAATTTTTATTTTTTATAAGCTCTTCTATCTCAGGTTTTAGAAGTTCAGCAAGAGATATTTTTTTTCTTCTTTTTTCCATTGGTTTTTAATTATAAATAAAATTTTTAAATTTTGTAAATTATTTTTCCTTCAAATTTTGAAAAATTTCCGCTCCTGTCCTCCGCATATATTTCAAATTTGCTTTCTTTTTTATTTATACTCCTTTTAATAACAGCTTCTGCTTTTCCTGTTAAAGGGTTAAAACTTACGGGTTCCCATTCACCATCAAGGTAAAAATTTATATCTTTTACTTTGAAATTGTCCCTGACCCAGAATTTAATTTCAAAATTAGAAGGATTGATATAGTAAATTTTATTCGCGATTATTTGAGGTTTTAAAGTATCAATTCCCCTAAAAAATTTTCCCCAGGAATAGGTTATAAAAACTGAATCAGAGGAGAAAAAATCATATTTATTTTTAAATCCATTATTTACTAATATAACTTCCTTTTCCTTTTTGTTCTTTACCTTTATTTTGAGAGGATTTTTAAAAAGGATTTCTGCAGAGAATATAAAAAGGGTATCTTCTTTTTCTTTAAAAAATAATGGGTAAGGGAAAAATTGGGTTTCTTTACTAATTTCTATTTCATAGTTTTTAAATTTAATATTGTAAGATTTTTCTGGTAAAGGAAAAACATATGTTAAATCTCTAAATTTTCCATAACTCCCAGGGGAAAGTATAATTTTTTTCTCGGTTGAGTCAATAAATACAATTCCATCAAATACAAAATAGGTATTTTTTTCCCTTTTTAAATGTTTTGAGTTTTTCTTTTTCATCCAGAATATTAGGGAATCTTTATTACCTTTAAAATCATAAACAAGAATTTTAAGATTTGTTAATTCCTTTTTTAAACTTATAAAAGTATTCCCGGTCCATAAATTATTCTGTAAATTAATAGGATGAATATAACTTGATGAAAAGGAGTTATTAATCCTCGTATAAAGTGCCCTTGCAATGAAGTTATTACCAAAATTTATGCTGTCATATTTTAAATCACATATAGGTGTATCTGAAAGAAAGACTTTAAGTCCGTAAATAGCCATTCTATCGGAATTTTCAGATTGTAAATCATAGGCTGATATCCATAGGAAAAAGTCAGAGGTTATATAAAGTGTTTCAGGAAAGGGTTTTTTAAATTCATAGGGTGCAAAACTTCCAAAAAGTAAACTTTTACCAAGAGGATATATTTTTATTTTATCAATTACTGGTTTTATTGTATCTTTGATATCAAAAAAATATAAAGGATTTATAGGTTTATCAAAATTTCTTCTTGTTTCAAGGTGTATATGAGGTATAACTGTTCCACTATTTCCTGAAAAACCAAACCTCTCATCTTTTTCAATTTCTAATTCTAAATAAAGGTCAATTTCATTTTTTTTGATTTTTTTCTTTTCAAAATATACTTTTTCTTCTATTTTTTCATCAAATTTATCTAAGTGTGCATAAACATATATTAAATTTTCATTATTCTGTATATAAATTGCTTTTCCATAACCTTCCCATTTATCAACAATTCTAACAATTTTACAAGAAAAAGGAGAAAAAATGGGTATTCCATTTTTTTTATATGTGGAAATATCAATACCTGTATGAAACCTTATTCCTCTGTTTTCAAGAAAAGAAGATGTGAGAGTTTGGGTAAGAAGAAAAAGAAAAAGCATTTATAAATTTTATCTTATTTCTTAAGACCTATTCCAATGTAGAATCCATCGTAAAAATCATTAGGACCACCTATATATTTAGAGTAACCGGCTGAAATCGTTTTATTTTTACTTAGATTTAAATTTATTGAAAAGGTGTTTATTTGAGGATAAAGATAGGTATAAGAAAGTGTCAATAATTCGGGATTATAAATTCCAAGTAAAACTCCTGCTTTAAAATAATTTGGATAATTAAAACCACCTTTTAAACTCAAAATAAACATATCTGAAGGCATAGATAATTTTAAAAATAAGTCTCCATGACCCCATATTATACCAGGTTGAGATTTTTCTCCCTCTACTTGCATGCTATAAATTGCCCCTGAAGCCTCTACACCTGCTGCAATATTTTTTGTAAATCCATAATAGGCACCACCTGTTACCTGCGAACCGTATACTTTATAGTTTTTATAACTTGTATAACCGCATCCACTCTCCGAGTATCTTCCCGTCATATAATATCCATTGGCTCCAAAATAGAAATTTCCTCCCTTTTCAATCGCTGCCTTGTCATAATTCACAGGCATTACACAGTAATAAATTAAAAAGGGTAAAGAAATTATTAATTTTTTCATAGTTTTATTATAAGAAAAGTTACAGATTGTTTTCAAATTTAAAAATAGATTAAATTTATATTATGATTTTAAAAGAAGTAAAGGTAAAAAGTATTTTATCAAGATCAAAGGTTTACGAATATACTATAAATCCCTATGTTGGCTGTCAGTTTGGTTGTGTTTACTGTTATGCTCAATTTATGAAAAATTATACTGGTCATAATGAAAAATGGGGAGATTTTGTGGATGTTAAGATTAATTCAGCAATATTACTTGAGAGAGAAATTAAGAAAAAGAAAAAGGGAGTTGTTTGGATAAGTGGTGTTTGTGATCCTTATCAACCTGTTGAGAGGAAGTATGGCTTAACAAGAAGGATTCTTGAAATTCTCTCTAAAGAAAACTGGAGTGTTGTAGTGCAGACAAAATCCCCTCTTGTTTTAAGAGATATTGATATTTTTAAAAAATTTAAAAATATTGAGATAGGTTTTTCAATTGGAACAGCAGATGAAAATATAAGAAAACTCTTTGAGCCCAGAACAGCAAGCATAGAAAAAAGAATTGAAGCTTTAAAAAGATTGAAAGAGGAAGGTTTAAGGACTTACTGTATGGTAGCACCTCTTTTACCAGGTGCTTTTGACCTTCCTCAAAAACTTAAAGGTTCTGTTGATTATGTAGTAATAGATAAGATGAATTATCATTATGCTGATCATATTTATAAAAAGTATGGGTTAAAAAAAGATGTTAATATAAATTTACTTATTGATTTATTTAAGAAGGAAAAAATTAAAACCTATCTTGTTAAATAGTTATTTTTGAAATTTTTTAATTTCCCATCAAGGTTAAAAAGGAAAGAATTTTCTGCTTTTTTTAAGAAATCTTCAATTTTTTCTTTTTTAAATCTTTTATTTATTTTATAAACTATTTTGGATTTAATGTATAAAAATCTTTATAATATTATTTAAAAACTGAAAGGAGGGAAATAAATGGCAATACTTTTATCAAAGGAAACAAGAGTTATTGTTCAGGGAATAACAGGACGCGATGGCTCATTTCATGCAATAAAAATGAAAGAATATGGGACAAATGTTGTTGGAGGAGTTACTCCTGGTAAAGGTGGACAAAAAGTTGATAATATACCTGTTTTTGATAGTGTATTTGAAGCTGTTAAAAAAGAAAGTGCAAATACATCGATAATTTTTGTTCCCGCGCAGTTTGCGAAAGATGCAATGTATGAAGCAATAGATGCTGGAATAAAACTTATTGTTACCATAACTGAGGGAATTCCGGCTCAGGATATGGCAGAAGTTCTCGATTATATAAGGGGTATGGATGTAAGGATAATAGGTCCTAATTGCCCTGGAATTATTGCTCCTTCAATAGCAAAGGTTGGTATAATGCCAGGTCACATTTTTAAAAAGGGAAATATAGGTGTTGTTTCAAGAAGTGGGACATTAACCTATGAAGTTGTTTATCATTTAACCAATAATGGTTTAGGACAATCAACAGCTATTGGAATTGGAGGGGATCCTATAATAGGGACAAGATTTATAGATGTTCTTGAGTTATTTGAAAAAGACCCTGAGACAGAGGGAATTGTTTTAATTGGTGAAATTGGAGGAACGGATGAAGAGGATGCTGCAGAATTTATTAAAAATCATGTATCAAAACCTGTTGTTGCTTTTATAGCAGGAAGAACAGCTCCACCTGAAAAAAGGATGGGTCATGCAGGTGCTATTATTGAAGGAGGAAAAGGAACTGCTGAAAGTAAAATTAAAGCATTAGAAGAAGCAAATGTAAAAGTTGCCAGTTTACCTTCAGAAGTTGCCATTTTAATGAAAGAATCCCTTTCAAAATGATAAATTTTTTTTCTTTTTTAATTTTTCTTTTGCCCTGGGAGGAGATAAACAAATATTATTTAAACAATGTTAATGCCCTATACGCGGAGTTTGATGAAATTTTAGTTTCTGATGGAGAAAGGACAGAATACAAGGGAAAATTATGGGCAGATAGAAAAGGGTATCTAAAGTTTTTAATAACAGAGCCTGATTCACAGCTTTTATTTGTCCGTAAGGATAAAGTTTTTTTATATGATTTTGATGATAAAAAGGAAACTGAAATCTTTTCTTCCCCCTATTTACCAGATTTTTTCCTTTTTAATTTTGAAAATTTATATTCTTTAAAAGAAGAAAAAAATAGGAAAGATACTGTTATCTATGTTTTTGAAAGAAAAGATACAAATTATGTTTATGATTTAATAAAGTTATTTTTACCTATAAATGATAAAAAACCTTACAAATTGAATATAATTTCTTCATCACTTTCAGTAGAATATGTGATAGTTTTTAAAAAGTTTATTATAAATCCAATTTTAAGTGAAGAGATTTTTCAAAAGGTTCAATCCCTGAAAAAAGAGAAAAAATAAAATGGAAGATGTAATTAAAAAAGCACAGGAGAAATTTTCAGAAATTTTAAAAAAACAGATTGAAAGAGTCCAAAGAATTAAAACCGGGGAAGACTGGATTGATTATTCAAAATTAAAACCAATTATAATTGGGATTGCAGGGGGAGATGGAATAGGTCCTTTTATAACTGATGAGGCTTTCAGAGTGCTTAAATTTTTATTAAGTGATGAAGAAAAAGAAGGTAAAATAGAATTTAAAAAAATTGAAGGACTTACAATAGAGGAAAGGGCAAAAGTTAATAAGGCAGTACCTCCTTACGTTCTTGATGAAATAAAAAAATGTCATGTTCTTCTTAAAGGACCTACTACCACACCAAAGGCAGGTGATCCTTGGCCAAACATTGAAAGTGCTAATGTGGCATTAAGAAAAGAACTTGATCTATTTGCAAATATAAGACCGGTTAGAGTTCCTTCTGAAGGTATTGACTGGATATTTTTCAGGGAAAATACAGAGGATCTTTATGCTGTTGGAAGTGAAGGAATAGATGTAACAGAGGATTTATCTGTTGATTTCAAGGTTATTACCACACCTGGAAGTGAAAGGATTATAAAACTTGCCTTTGAATATGCAAGGAAAAACGGAAAGAAAAGGGTAACAGCAGTTACAAAGGCTAATGTTATAAAAAAGACAGATGGAAGATTTTTGAAGGTTTTTTATGAAATAGCAAAGGAATACCCTGAAATAGAGGCAGATGACTGGTTTATTGATATCATGACTGCAAAATTGATTGATAAAAAAAGAAGGACTGAATTCCAGGTTTTTGTTATGCCAAATTTATATGGTGATATATTAACAGATGAGGCTGCTGAATTTCAGGGTGGTGTTGGAACTGCCGGAAGTGCCAATGTTGGAAAAAGATATGCTATGTTTGAAGCAATACATGGTTCTGCTCCAAGAATGGTAGAGGAGGGTAGAGCCCGCTATGCTGATCCTTCAAGCATTATGAGAGCTTCAGCAATGCTTTTGAGGCATATTGGTTATAAGGAAAAGGGTGATTTACTTGATATGGCTCTTGATATATGCGGACAGTATGAAAAAAAAGTGTTAATAACAGGAAGATCAACAGGTGCCACAGGTTCTGAGTTTACAGATTATGTAATTGATACTCTTAAAAGGGGAGATTTAAAGGAATACTGGCTTTCTTTTCAGAGCCATATTTAATTATTGACTTTAAAGCAGTAAAACCTTTTTCAAAAATAGCCCGGTTTTACGATGAACTTATGGAATATGTTTCTTATAAAACCTGGGTTAATTATTCCCTTTCCTTTCTTGATATTTTTAATGTTAAAAAGAGAAGATTTCTTGATCTTGCATGTGGCACATTAACTCCAACTATTTATCTTTCTGAGTTTTGTGAAGATATTGTCGGTCTTGATAGGTCAATTCAAATGCTTGAGGTTGGAAAAGCTAAAATTCAGAAATTAAAAGATAAAAAAATTAAGCTTATAGTTTCAGATTTAAGAAATTTCCATTTCAAGAAAAATTTTGATGCTATTTTCTGTTTTTTTGACAGTATGAATTACTTGCTTTCTGAAGAAGATCTTTTCAATTGTTTTAAATGTGCCTACGAAAACCTTGAAAGAGGCGGTGCTTTTATATTCGATATGAATACCATTTTTGCTTTGAAAGAAATATGGGATAAAAGATTAGAAGTAAAAGTTCATAAAAATTTTACTTCAGTATGGAAAAATGAGTGGTTTGAAGATGAAAAAATTTCTAAACTTGAAATACAAATTGAATGGGAAGAAAACGGATTAAAAAAATCTGTTAAAGAATTTCACTTTGAAAAAGGTTATAAAGTAGAAGAAATTATAGATATTCTAAAAAAAACTGGATTCAGAATAACTAATGTATATGAACATTTGAAGTATAGTGAGCCAAATTCTTATACTACAAGAGTGCAATATGTATCAATAAAATGAAATACTTTATTACCGATATTCATGTTCATTCCCCTTACTCAAGAGCGACAAGCTCAAATATGAGGCCTGATATTCTTTCTAAATATGCAAAACTTAAGGGGATTAACTTATTAGGAACAGGTGACATCCTGCATCCTGAATATAGAAGAGAACTTAAAAAAATTTTAAAAGAAAGAGGAGATGGATATTTTGAGGTGAATGAAGTTTTATTTATATTAACTACTGAAGTAAGTCTTGTATTTTCAAAAGAAGGAAAGGTGAGGAAAATTCATATTGTTTTAACCTTTCCCGATTTTATAACAGTTGAAAAACTTGAAAGAAAGTTATCCCTTTATGGTTCTCTCACTTCTGATGGAAGACCCACTCTATCCCTTGATACTGTTAGATTTATAGAAATTGTGAGGGAAATTTCAAAGGATATAATGATTATTCCTGCTCATATATGGACACCTTGGTTTTCCCTTTTTGGTTCCAATTCAGGTTTTGATTCACTTGAAGAGGCTTTTGAAAATTATGTATCAGAAATTACAGCTTTAGAAACAGGTCTCTCATCAGATCCAGAAATGAACTGGATGCTTTCAGGTCTTGATAAATTTTCCCTTGTTTCCAATTCAGATTCTCATTCACCTGATAGAATAGGTAGGGAAGCTAATGTTTTTAAAGGTTATCTTTCATATAAAGAGTTAAAAGAGGTTTTAAAGAAAAAAGATAGAGAAAAATTTTTATTTACTATTGAATTTTTTCCTGAAGAGGGGAAGTATCATTATGATGGACACAGGAATTGTGGAATCTCACTCCATCCAGAGGAATCCAAAAAATTGAATTATATTTGTCCAAAATGTGGAAGATTATTAACTGTAGGTGTGCTTTCAAGAGTTTATAAACTTGCTGATAGAGAAATGGGTTATAAACCTTCAAACTATATACCATATAAAAATCTTGTCCCTTTAAAAGAGATAATATCGCAAGCAATAGGGAAAAGCGAGAATACAAGAGAAACCGAAAAAATATGGGAACTTCTAATAAAAAAATTTGAAAACGAAATTAATGTTTTAATGGATGTTACTTATGAAGAAATTTCAAAAACAGTGGATTCAAGAATTGCTTTAGGTATTAAAAATATGCGAGAAGGAAAGGTTAAGAAAATTCCGGGTTATGATGGTGTTTATGGAATAATAAAAGTTTATGAGGATATCGAAGTAAAAATTGTGGAAAGGGATGAGGATAATGAGGAGAAACCTCCCCAAATGTCTCTGTTTTAGAATATGAGATACTTTCATATTGGAATTGATAAACTTACAATTGATGAACTTTTTTTAATTGGAAAAGGTAAAAAAGTTAAGATAGAACAGGATGTTTTAAAGAGAGTTAAAGAAAACAGGGGAGTTCTTGAGAATATAGTAAATAAAGGTGAAACTGTATACGGAGTTAATACAGGTGTTGGGAGACTCGCTGACAAAATACTAAATTTTGATGAATTGAATGAATTACAGAGAGATATAGTAATATCACACTCTTCAGGCTATGGAGAACCTCTTAAAAAGGAGATTGTTAGAATTGCTATGTTTTTAAGGCTTTATATGCTGTCAAAGGGTTATTCAGGGGTAAGACCTGAAGTTCTTAATAAGATAGAGGAATTTTTAAATAAAGATATTGTTCCTTATGTTCCTGCTTTCGGCTCACTTGGAGCAAGTGGAGATCTTATTCCTCTTTCTCATATAGCTCTTGCCCTTACAGGTAGAGGAATGGTTCTTCATGAGGGCAGAATTTTACCTACATATCTTGTTTTAAAATCAACGAATACATTACCTCTTGAACTTAAGTATAAAGAGGGACTTGCTCTTATTAATGGAACTCAGGTTTCCCTTGCTTTTTTAGTTTATCTAATTAAAATTCTTGAAAATATACTGAATATATACGATAGAGCATATTTATTTTCTTTTGTTGCAGTAGATGGAAATCCAGATATATTTAATGAGAACCTTATAGTTTTAAGAAATTCTAAAAATGAGAAAAAAATAGCTAAATATTACAGGGATTTACTTAAGGATTATAAATTTGAAAAGAAAAAGAAAATTATTCAGGATCCTTACTCTTTCAGATGTATGCCACAGGTAAGAGGAACATGTGATGAAATTTTTGAGTTCTGTAAAAGAGTGATAGAAGAAGAAATAGAGTGTGTAAGCGATAATCCTTTAGTCATAGGAGATAGGGTTATTTCAGGTGGAAACTTTATTGGAATCCGGCTTTCCTTTGTTTCTGAGAATTTAAAGAAGGTAATAGCAGTTTTATCAAATATCTCAGAAAGAAGGATTAATCATTTGATGGGAAGTGAGGTAATTGATATGCCTAAATTTCTTTCTAAGGACCCCGGTAAAAAAACAGGTCTAATGATATTACATAATCTTGTTGTATCTCTTTTATCTTATATAAAAACTTTAACCTTTCCGGATCTTTCTGATTCAATACCAACTTCACAAAATCAGGAGGATTATGTTCCCATGACAATGAATTCCTGTTTTAAACTTTTTGATATGGTTGATAAGTTTAAAGTAATAACTTTTTCAGAACTTTACGCAGGAGTGAGGGCCTGTTTGCTTTTAAATAAAAAATTACCCTCAGAACTTGATAGTTTTCTATCTTCAAATTTTAAAGACTTAAAGATATTTCTTGAAGATTTAGAACCAGGGGAAGTTATTAAAAGGATAAAAAATGTTTTAGATTTTAATTAACCAATGTGAAATTCAAAATCCTTTTTTAAAAGTTCAATAATACTTTTGTCTACTTTTTTCTTATCCTGTGAATAGGTTACAAAAAGGGCATTAGCACAGAAAGTATTAATTAATCTCGGATACCCTTTTGTAGCTTTATAAATTTCTTTAATTGCTTCTTTTTCAAATATATTTTCATCTCCACCTGCAACTTTTAATCTGTGTTTTATATATTCTTCTGTTTCCTTTTCAGTGTAAGGATTTAAAGTATAGGCAATGGCAATTCTTTGCATTATTGCAGGATGTTTTTTTAACTTCTTTTTTAATTCAGGTTGTCCAAAAAGGACGATTTGAAGGAGTTTTCCCTCGGATATTTCCATATTTAAAAGCAACCTTATTTCTTCAAGGAGATTTTTATTAAGAAGCTGTGCTTCATCAATTATTACTATATATTTAAAAGGTTCACTTTTAAGTTTTTTTTCGAGTTCATTCCTTAAAAATGTTTTGTTTCTTTTTATGTTTTCTTCTAACTTTAAAAATTTCTTAGCAAGTATATTAAGGAATTCTAAAGGAGTTATTAAGGGATCATAAAAAACTGTGACTTCTTTACCTTTTTCTCTTAAGTCCTTTTCAAGTAATTTAGCAAGAGTTGTTTTCCCGCACCCTATTTCACCAAGAATAAGTGAAAGTCCACCTTTTAGTTCAAAGATATGATATAAAACCCTTGCATAACTTTCTTTTACTTTATCAGCCCAGAACAAAAAATCAAGGTCTACAGTATTTTTGAAGGGATTTCTTTTAAATCCAAAATATTCTTCAAGCATTTTTAAAGCCTTTCTTTTGCTTTTTGTGCCCATTTTGAATCAGGGGCAATTTCTATTACTCTCCTAAAGCTCTCTTTTGCTTTTTCATATTCCTTTTTCTTTTCATAAGCTATTCCTAAATGGTAAAGGGCTTCAACAAGATTTGGTCCTCTATCAAGGGCTTTTTTGAAAAAAGAAATAGCATCATCATACATTTCTCTGTCAAGGTATATTAAACCTAAATAATAAAGGGCATAAAGTGTCGCTGAAGGATTGTTATCAATTCTTATAACTTTTGCTAAGTGTTCTATTGCTTCACCGTAAATTCCCTTTTTATAACATATAAAACCAATATCTTTCATTGCCAGAGTGTTTCTTGGTTCAAGCTGGAGAACTTTTAAATAAAGAGGAAAGGCATCATCATATCTTCCAGCCTGAACATAAGCCCATCCTAAAAGATTTAAAACCTTTGTGTTATCTGGTGCTTTTTCTTTGACTTCTTCCAGTATCTTAATAGCATTTTCATAGTTTCCTTTTGCTATTTCATTCCATCCTTTTTCTATAAAGGTTGTTATGTCGACTTCTGTAATCTGAAGTCTCTGAACAAATTTATATGGATCAATAGTTCCTGCAGCGGATTTAAGTTTTAGAGTTTCTCTTTTTATTTCTTCAAGAAGTTCTAATAGGAGATCAACTTCATCTTTTACTTCTATATAAAGTTCTTTTAATTCTTCCCTAACTTCATCAAAAGTTGCCCCTTTTTTAATCTTATTTTTTATCTCTTCAAATTTTTCAAACAGAGAAGGATAATGTTTACTCTTCACAATCTAACATAATACAAAAAGCAAGAGCATATTTTCCATTATGTGTAATTGATAGGGAAAATTTTTTATTTTTGAACTTTTCCTTCGTCTTTCCATGAAGTTTAACTTCGGGTTCAAGACCAGGTTTTCTTATTATTTCAATGTTTTTAAAATAAACACCCTTTCCAAAACCTGTTCCCAGTGCTTTCATTACTGCTTCTTTTGCTGCAAAACGACCTGCAAGGTGTGGAAAAGGATTTTTTCTTTTAAGGGCATATTCTATTTCTTTTTCTGTGAAAATTTTTTTTAAAAATCTTTCTCCAAACTTCTCATAGGCTCTTTTGATTCTTTCAATTTCTATTAAATCTACGCCTATTTTTATATTATTCAATCTCATTTAGTTTTTTAACTATATCAAGAAGTTCAAGCGGATCTTCAATTTCATAATGGGCACCTGAATTTTTTGTTCCAAAAGTGTCACCATATTTTGCAAAAACTGTTATCATTCCCACTTCCTTTGCTCCATATATATCTCTTTCAGCCCAATCTCCTACCATTATACTTTCATTGGGTTTAACATCAAGTTTTTTTAAAACTGCAAGAAAAGGTTCTGGTTTTGGTTTTCTTATTCCTGTATCATCCCAGGTTACAACAGCGTTAAAAATTGTATGGAGTCCGACTTCTGCAAGTCTTGTCCATGCTTGGAGCCTCGGAGCATCAGAAATTACACCCAGTTTTAATCCCATTCTTAAAAGTTCAGTTAATACAAATCTTATATGAGGATAAAGTATCATATTTGCTGTTTTTGCTTTCCTATAAGCAACAATTCCTGCTGCAAGTATTTTATAATCAACATATCCGAGTTCTATTTCTAAGAATCTATCAAAAATTTTTTGATCCTCAATATGAGTCTCTGCGTAAAGTTTGAAAATTTTTTCGATTGCTGCTTCTTTTTTAATTTTTAAACCAGCATCAATCATTGCCTCAACTGCCATTTCAACTGATTCTCTTTTCATTCTCATAAAATCTAAAAGTGTATTATCAAGATCAAAAATGCAAGCTTTTATCATTTTAAAGCTTTACGCGCCCGGTGGGATTTGAACCCACAACCTCCGCCTCCGCAGGGCGACACTCTTTCCAGTTGAGCTACGGGCGCCCCTTCTTTAATTTTATTATTTATTTTATAAATTTTCAAAGTAGGGGTAAATAATTTTTCAGTTCATAATCTGTAACCTGAATCCTGTAATCTTCCCATTCCTTTTTTTTATTTCTAATAAATTTTGTAAATACCTCTTCCCCGAGTGCACTTTTAACAAGCTCACTTTTTTCCATTTCAAGAATTGCAGAGTAAAGAGAATCAGGTAAAGCATCAATTCCATATTTCCTTTTTACTTCTTCAGGCATTGCATAAATATCTTCCTCAATGGGTTCTCTTAAAGGATACTTTTCAATTACCCCTTTTAAACCGGCTCTTAATATGACACTAAAGGCAAGATAGGGATTACAGGCAGGGTCAGGAGCTCTGTATTCAATTCTGCAAGATTTTGGCTTATAGGGTTTAAAAGCAGGAACTCTCACCAAAGCTGACCTATTTTTTCTACCCCAGGATAAATAAACAGGTGCTTCATACCCAACTACAAGTCTTTTGTAAGAATTTACCCATTGATTTGTAACTGCTGTTATTTCCCTTGCATGTTTTAAAAGACCAGCAATAAATCCTTTTGCTATTTCTGATAAATTAAATTCATCATTTTCAGAATAAAAAGCATTTTCTTCTCCCTTAAATAAAGATATATGACAGTGAAAACCACTCCCATTTATTCCAAAAACTGGTTTTGGCATAAAGGTAGCATATATTCCGTATTTTCTTGCTATATGCTTTATTATAACTTTTGAAACCTGAACTATATCAGCCATTTTTAAAGCTTTTTGATATCTGAAATCAATTTCATGCTGGGAAAAAGCAACTTCATGGTGAGTTGCTTCAATCATAATTCCCATTTTTCTTAAAGTAAGTAAAGTCTCTTTTCTTGCATTGACAGCTTCTTCAATAGGCAAAATATCAAAATATCCACCTCTATCAAGGATTTCTACTTCTTTATCACTTTTAAAATAAAAATATTCAAGTTCAGGACCAACATAAAAGTCAAATCCCAGCTCTTTTGCAAAATTTAAATTTCTCTTCAAAACATATCTTGGACAGGATTCATAAAAAGACCCATCAGGATATAAAATATCACAGATGAAAACAACAGAAGGATTCCCATCAAAGTTTTCAAGGAAAAAGTAAGAATTTAAATCAGGTTTTGCTATTAAATCGGATTCCTCTATTCTTACAAAACCCTCAATAGAAGAACCATCAAACCCTATTCCCTCTTCAATAGCCCTTTCCAGTTCCTCTCTTGTTATGTTGAATCCCTTAACATTTCCGAGAATGTCAGTAAACCATAAGCGTATTACCTCTATCCCCCTTGAATCAATTTCTTTTACAATTTCATTCATTTTTTTCAATTATTATTTTAATTTGGATTGGAACCTTAATATTTTTTATTTTATAATAAAAGATTATAAATTAATTTTTTATAAGGTTCAAATCCTTTTTAACCAATACTTATTAGAATGAATTTATTTTTTACTTTAATTTTTTTAATGTTAAGTACAAGAGAAAAAATTGGTATAGGTAACCTTATACAGAAACCTGAAAAGTATATTAATAAAGAAGTTCTTGTTCAGGGTAAAATTGTGGATGTTTGTCAAGGTTCTGGATGCTGGGTTTTAATTGAGGAAAATGAAAATAAAATTTTAGCGAAAAGTATTGATCATAAAATTACCTTTCCTATGGATTCAAAGGGAAAAATTGTTGAAGTAAGGGGGATTTTAAGAGGTAAAATAAAAAGTTCTTGTGATATCAAGGAACATGAGGAAGAAGGTCATAAGTGTCCTTCACCCGAATATTTTATAGAGATTAAACAAGCTAAAATTATAAAATAGTTAAATTTTTATAGAAAAAAAATCGTAACCTCCTTTTATTTCCTTTAAATTCCCCTTTTTATCTTTTAAAAATAAACCTTCTCCACTTTCAACTTTTCCAATTATTTTAACCCACTCAGGTAATTTATTCTTTTCTGTTTCAGGAATTGTAAAAAGGATTTCATATTCTTCGCCTGAATTGAGCAAATAATCAATAATATTTTTCTGAAAACTCATTGTGTATTCAAGTAATTCTTTAGAAAAAGGAAGTTTTTCCTCTTCAATTATTATTTTCACTTTTGAACTATCAGCAAGTCTTTTTGCATCCTTAGCAATACCATCTGAAATATCTATTCCTGAGTTTATTTTAATTTTCTCTTTTAATTCAATAATTTCAGCTATCTTGGGTTTGGGAAATTTTAATTTTTGTATTAATTTATTTTTTATGTCTTCATTAATACTCAAATTTTTTTCGAGAATTTCAAGGGATGCTAAAACCCTTCCTGTATCCCCTGTAATACATAATAAGTCATTTTCTTTTGCTCCTTTCCTCAATATGGGGTAATCGTCCACTTCACCTAAACATGTTATTGTAAAGGAAAATTTATCTTTTACTTTTATAAGATCACCACCGGAAGGAGATATTCCAAAAAATTTTGTTATTTCCCTAATTCCTGAATAAAATTCTTCTATATCATTTTTTGTAAAGTTTTCGGGTATTAAAAGAGATATAAGAAGAGTTATGGGTTTTGCTCCGCAAGCTGCAAGGTCACTTAGTGCACCAGCCGTGCATCTAAAAGCTATTTCTTTTAAAGTGAGATAAGTTCTCCTAAAGTGAATATCTTCAGAGTAAGAGTCAGTTGTAATTGCTAAGATTTTTTTATCAATTTCTAAAATTAATGTATCATCACCAATTCCTTCCCTTATATATGGATGGGGGATTTCAAATTTTTTGACAAATTCAACAAATTCTTCTTCTGATTTAAAAAATTTTTCCATAAATAATTTTAATATATTTTGTAAAAATAATTGAAAAAGTATTTAAAATAAATTATTATTATTAAATGGAATTTTTGTTTGGACTTTCCGGTGTTTTAGCATCAATTTTAGGTCTTGTTCTCGCCATATATGCTGTTTTTGTTAACGGTAAAATGACAAAAGAAATATTAAAAAAGATGGATGAAAAAATTGATTTAATGAGAGAGTATTTAGTTAAAATGGATGAAAGGCTTGAGAAGATGGATTTAAGGCTTGAGAAAATGGATGAAAAGCTTGAAAAGATGGATTTAAGACTTGAAAAGATGGATGAAAGGCTTGAAAAAATGGATGAAAGGTCTGAAAGAATTTCTCAAATTTTAAGGTATGTTGCTGATCTTGTTAAGGCAGAGAGTGAAAAGATAATACAGAAGATTAAAGAATAAAATTTTATCTATCTATAGCATCTATATCTGTTAAGTATCTTCCAACAATTAAAGTATGAATTTCATAGGTTCCTTCATATGTATGAACGCTTTCCATGTTGTTTGCGTGTCTCAGTGAATTATACTCTGTTGTTATACCGTAAGCACCGAGAATTGTTCTTGCTTCTCTTGCTACTTCAAGAGCAACCCTTGTATTATTTCTCTTAACAAGGGATACATGAATATATCTTGCTTTTCCCTTTTCCTTCATTCTTCCGAGATGCAAACATAAAAGTTGTGCTTTCCATATTTTTTCAAACATATCAACAAGTTTCTTCTGAGTGATTTGGAATGAAGCAATGGGTTTTTTAAATTGTTCCCTTACAAGAGCGTGTTTATAGGCTTCTTCAAAGCATGCCCAGGCAGCACCAACACATCCCCAGGTTATTCCATACCTTGCTTCATTTAAAGGCATTAAAGCAGATTTTAGTCCCTCTGTGTTTGGAAGTCTCTGCGATTCTGGAATTCTTACCTCATCAAGTATCAGTTCTGAAGTATCAGAGGCTCTCAAAGATATTTTGGTTTTAATTTCCCTTGAGGTAAAACCTTTTGTTCCCTTTTCCACAATAAAACCCTGAACTTTTTCATTTTCATCTTTTGCCCAAATAATGGAGAGGTCGCACATTGTTCCATTTGTTATCCACATTTTTCTCCCGTTTATTACCCATGTATTTCCATCTTTTCTACATCTTGTTTCCATTGAGGCAGGATCACTTCCAGCATTCGGTTCTGTAAGACCAAAACTTCCTATAAGTTTTCCTTTAGCCATAAGAGGTAAGTATTTTTTCTTTTGCTCTTCGGATCCAAAGGTAAATATGGAATACATAGCAAGGGAAGATTGAACTGAACAGAAACTTCTTATTCCTGAATCACCGTATTCGAGTTCCTGCATCATTAACCCGTAAGCTACATAACCAAGACCGGCACCTCCATATTCCTCTGGTATGGTTGGTCCAAAAAGGCCAAGTTCAGCCATCTGTGGTATAAGATGTTTGGGAAATTCTCCTTTTAACCACCATTCACCTATATAAGGCAATATTTCTTTCTCAACAAAATCTCTTACAGTATTTCTTATTAATTTTTCTTCTTCTTTCAAATAATCGTCCAAGTCAAAGAAATTTTTTAATTCAAAAATTTTAGAATCTGACATTTTAAAAAATTTAAAAAAAGAAAAAGGAATCGAACCTTATATTATTCGGTAATTTTTAGATTTTCTTTTTTTCTATTTTCTTCTAAAGCTCTTTTTCTTGATAATCTGATTCTTCCAAGTTCATCAATTCCTATTACTTTAACAATTACTTCATCTCCAGGTTTAACTTCTTTATTCAAATCTTTAATCCTGTATTGAGCCCATTCCGATACATGAACAAGACCTATTTTCCCTGGAAGTATCTCAACAAATACACCGAAATTTTCAACCCTTGTTACTTTTCCCTTGTAATTTCTTCCAATTTCAATATCCTGAACAATCTCTTCAATCAATTTTTGTGCTTCTTCCACATTTTCACTATTTTCTCCATATATAAAAACTTCTCCCTTTGTATCATCAATATCAATTTTTACATTTGTTTTTTCGATTATTCTTTTTATTACCCTTCCACTTGGACCTATAACTTCTCCTATTTTTTCTTTTGGGATTAAAAAGGCTCTTACTTTAGGAGCATATTTTGAAATTGAACTCCTTGGCTTGTTTATTGTTCTTGACATTGTCTGTAAAATAAACTCCCTTGCTTTTTTTGCTTCAAATAGTGCTTTTTCAAAAATTGATAAGGGTAAGTAAGGTTTTTTAATATCAAGTTGAATTGCAGTAACACCTTTATCTGTGCCTGCCACTTTAAAATCCATATTTCCGAAATGATCTTCTGAACCTATTATATCTGTTAGAAGAACATCTTCACCATCGTAATCCATCCATCCAATTGAAATACCGGCACAGGCAGATTTTATAGGTATACCAGCATCCATAAGGGAAAGAGAAGCACCACATACAGAAGCCATTGAAGTGGAACCATTTGACTCAAGAATTAAAGACACAACTCTAATTGTATAGGGAAACTTTTCTTCAGGTGGAATTAGTGGTTCAATTGCTTTTTCAGCAAGACTACCATGACCTATTTCTCTTCTTGAGGGACCTTTTAAAGGAGCAACTTCGCCTGTAGAGAATCCAGGAAACATATAGTGAAGCATAAACCTTTTCACTTCTTCTCCTTCAAGTTCACCGAGTTTCTGAGCATCTTCCTTTGTTCCAAGAGTTGTTACACATAAAGCCTGTGTTTCTCCTCTTGTAAAAATAGCTGAACCATGAGTTCTTGGTAAAACTGAAATTTCACACCATATAGGTCTTATTTCATTTAAAGATCTTCCATCCATTCTTATTTTTTCTTTTACTGTTCTTTCTCTAACTATTTCCTTTTCAAGATTATTAAGAGCTATATTGATTTCTACTAATTTATCCGGAAAGTCCTTTAATACTTCGTTTTTTATTTTCTCTCTAAGCTCATCTAAAGCCTTTGTTCTTAATACCTTTTCCTGAATAAATAGTTTTTTCCTTAATTCATCTCTGTAATTATTTATTCTTTCAATAATTTCTTTATCAATTTCGATTTTTTTGTAATCGTATTTTTCCTTTCCTATTTCCTTTTGAATTTTTTCCTGTAATTCAATTAACTCTTCTATATACGGTTGTGCAAATTTATACGCTTCAACTATATCCTCCTCCTTTATCTCATTTCCTTGGAATTCTATCATACATATTCCCTCTTTTTTACCTGCAAGTAGAAGGTTGAAATCACTAAATTCAAGTTCTGACCTCTTAGGGTTTATCTTTAATTTTCCATTTATCCTTCCAACTCTTACAGCACCTATGGGTCCATTGAAAGGTATATCAGAAATTGAAAGAGCACAGGATGCTCCGATTATACCAAGTAAATCACCTTCCTGTTCCATATCATAGGACAATAAGAAAGACACAATTTCTACTTCATCTGTAAAATCAGAAGGAAAATGTGGTCTTATACTTCTATCTATAGCTCTTCCGTATATTATTTCTTTATCTCTCGGCCTACCTTCTCTTTTTATGAAACCTCCTGGAATTTTTCCTGCAGCAAAAGTTTGTTCTCTGTATTCAACTAAAAGAGGCAAAAAATCAGTTTTTTCTTTTGAAGGTGAAGAAACTGCTGTTGTTAAAACTACAGTTTCTCCGATCTTCACTAAAACAGATCCCTGACTCTGTCTTGCTATATCTTTTATTTCTATTATTAGCTCAGAATCCCCTAATTTTAAAGTATAAGTTTTCAATTTATCCTCTAATGGAAAGTTCGTTTATAACTTTTTGGTAGAGTTTATAGTCCTCTCTTTTCAGATAGTTTAGAAGTCTTTTTCTTTTTCCTACAAGTTTAAGAAGACCGTATCTTGTATGAACATCTTTTTTATGCTTCTTTAAATGTTCTGTAAGATAGTTTATTCTTTCCGTAATTAGAGCAATCTGAACCGGTGCACTTCCTGTGTCTTTTTCATTTATTCTAAATTTTTCTATTATTCTTAATTTATCCTCTTTTGTCAACATATTATTCTAAATTTTTTTCATTGGGATTTGAACCCTTTTTTAAAAAATAAGTATATCCTATATTTATATCTTTTTCAATTTGTTTTTTTAGTTCTTCAACACTATCAAACTTCATGTCATTTCTAATAAATTTGTGAAATTTTACCTTTAAATTTTTGTTCTTAAACTCACCATTAAAGTTAAAAAGATATACTTCGAAAACTTTTTCTTTTTCATTGAAAGTTGGTCTTGAACCATAGTAAAGTAAACCCTGATAGGTTTTGTTTTTTATTTCAGTTTCAACAATATAAACCCCTTCTTTAGGTTTTATCTTTAATTCTGATATTTTTAAATTTATGGTAGGAAACCCAAGTTTTTTACCCCTACCAGAACCTTTAATTTTTGTTCCATTTATGAAAAAGTTGTATCCGAGTAAAGTATTTGCTTCCTCTATTTCTCCCTTTTCTATAAGTTCTCTTATTCTCGTGCTTGAAATTTTTCTGTTTTTGTAAGTTATAAAGGGAAAAATAGTTAAAACTTTACCTTTTTCTCTCGCTATTTCTACCATTGTAAATATGTTACCTTTTTTATCTTTCCCAAAAGTATGATCTGGTCCAAGAATAAGTCTTGAAATTTCTAAATTAAGAAGTTTATCTGCAAAAATTTCAGGTGAAGTCTCAGCAAGTTTTTCATCAAAATTTAAAATCCAGACCTCATTTACTTTCAAACTTTTTAAGATTTCAATTTTTTCTTCAAGTGTGGTCAAAAGGAAATTATTTCTGTTTTTATGAAAGAACAAATAAGGGTGGGGTTCAAAAAACAAAACTACTAAGTTAGTTTTAAGAATTTTTGAAATTCTTCTGCCTTCTTCAATTAGAATTCTATGACCTCTGTGAACACCATCAAAGTTTCCAGGTATTAAAACTGGGGGTTTTTCTACTGAAGGAAAATAAGGGAATTCAATCTTCTGAATTTTCAATTTCTTCAATTTTAGAAAAAACTTTTCTTGGATTGAGAAAATCAACATCTATCTGTCCTATCCCTATAAAGTTTTTATTTTCATCGTAAACTCTAACAAAAGAAAATCTTTTTAAATTGGCAGAAAATCTTATAAAACTGCTGAAAGGAACAGGAACACCCTTTTCAAAGTTTGAAACAGCTTCATTTTTTAGAGAAACTTCACCAAAATGAAGAACACCATACTCAAGGGGTTTCAAATTCTGTATGAGGTCATTGTTTGGATCAATTGATTCCTTTATATAAAAGTGCCCAACTCTTTCTCTTAAGAGGTTTTCAATAACACCAAGGGTTCCAAGTTTCTCGGCTATATCCTTTGCTAAAGCTCTTATGTATGTTCCCTTTGAACAAGTTACCCTCATTGTAAACCCGTTTTTCCTTATATCAAGAAGATTTATCTGCTTAATAAATACCTTTTTTGATTTAGGCGTAACAAGTATACCTTGTCTTGCAAGTTCATATAATCTTTTTCCGCCTTTTCTGACTGCGGAGTAGGGTGGGGGCACTTGCTCTATTTCTCCTTCAAATTCCTTTATTATTTTTTCCAATTTCTCCTTTGAAAATTCAGGAATTTCTTTACGTTGTATAACTTCTCCTGTAATATCCCATGTGTCTGTTAAAATTCCCAGTTTTACATCAGCAATGTATACTTTTTCGAGTTCCATTACATAGGGTAAAAGTTTTGTAGCTTTTCCTATTCCTATAACAACAACACCAGTAGCATGAGGGTCAAGATTTCCGGCATGACCTACTTTTTCAACGTTTAAAGTTTTTTTTACATGTCTGACACAATCATAAGTTGTCCAGCCCCTCGGTTTTTTTATGTTGAGAAACCCGTTAATTTTTTCACTCATATAATCTTTACCTCCTTATAAAAAAAATTTCTGGCATAAATTTAAGTTCTATTTTTTCTGCAATTTTTTTTCTAATAAAATTTTTTGCTTTTTCAATGATCATATCTATTTTTTCTTCTTCCTTTAACTGGGTATAAAAGATTTTCGCTCTCTTTAAATCACTCGATATCTCTACATCAAGAATTACTAAATTTAATAATCTTGGATCATTTATATCGTTCCTTATTACTTCATTCAGGACTCTCATAATTTCTTTTGAAACTCTTTCAGGTCTGTATGTTTTCAATTTAGTCCTCAGGTAGAAAATTTATCTTTAAAACCTCAATACTGTTTTCTCTCATCAAAAAATCCTTTATTTTTGAAATTCTTTCATTTAAATTATACATGTCTTTTGCTGCTATTGCAATATCAAGCACACTTTTATTCCATAATTCATTATCATCAACTTCCGCGACTGAAGCATTAAAATTATTTAAAATTTTCTGTTTTAAACTGTTTAAAATTTTCCTTTTCTCTTTTAATGAAAAGCTCTCGGGAATCAAAATTTCTATTCTTATACCTCCTATGCTCACTTTAATGTTTTTTCTTTTTTGATTTTAATAAATACTTCAATTATGTCACCTTCTTTAATATCTGAATAGTTTTCTATATGGAGGCCACATTCTTTACCCGAATCAATTTCAGAAACATCTTCCTGGTAGTGTTTAAGAGAATCTATTTTACCTTCATGAATAACTTCACCATTTCTTTTTACCCTTGCAAGGTATCCTTTAACAATTTTTCCGCTTTTAACCAAACAACCTGCTACAAAACCAAGTTTTGATACCCTAAAAACTTTTTTTACTTCAGCTTCACCAACTACTTCTTCTATTTCTTCAGGTTCAAGCATTCCAACTAATAATTTCTGAATTTCATCTAAGGCATGGTAAATGATTTTATGTTCCATAATAAGTATTTTTTCGTTTTTTGCAAGATTTCTTGCCTTTGAATCCACCCCAGTATTAAAGGCAAGTATTACCCCCTTAGAAGCTGATGCAAGTAAGACATCGTTTTCTGTTACCATTCCAATGCCTTTATGAATTACATTTACCTTTATTTCTTCATATTGCATTTTAGAAAGAGTATCAGATAAAGCGTCTACTGAACCCTGAGTATCAGCCTTTATTATAAGTGGCAATTCTTTTAATTCACCTTTTAAAATCTTTTCCTGTATATTTGTTAGGGCTGTCTGAAGCTCAGCTCTTTTTATCTGCTCTTTTTTCAATTCCTTTCTTCTTTCAGCTTCTTCTTTAGCTTCTTTTTCAGATGGCATGGTAATAAGTATATCTCCTGGAGTTGGTAGCTCTTCTAAACCCTGAACTACACATGGTGTTGAGGGATAGGCTTCCTCAATAACTTGGTCCCATTCATTATATAGATTTCTTACCTTACCCCACGTAGTTCCCACTAAAACCGGATCTTTTTTTCTTAAAATACCTCTCTGAACTATTACAGTACAAAGAGGTCCTCTTCCTTTATCAAGCTTAGTTTCTATAACAACTGCCCTTGCTCTATCTTTTAAAGATGTTCTTATATCTAACTCTTCAGCAACAAGTAGGATTGCTTCAAGTAAATTATCAATTCCCATTCCTGTTTTTGCTGATATTGGTACTACAATTGTTTTACCACCCCATTCTTCAGGAACAAGCCCTTCTTCTGCAAGTTCTGCCATAACTTTTTCTAAATTGGCATTTGGAAGATCCATTTTATTTACTGCTACAATTATAGGAACACCTGCAGCTTTTGCATGACTAATGGCTTCTCTTGTCTGTTCCTTTACTCCTTCATTTGCAGCAACAACAAGGAGAGCAATATCAGTAACTTGAACTCCTCTTGCTCTTAAAGCTGTAAATGCTTCGTGTCCTGGTGTATCTATAAAGGTTATTTTATGACCCTGATACTCAATCTGATACGCGCCTATATGCTGGGTAATTCTTCCAGGTTCTTTTTCTGCCAGTTTAGTTTTTCTTATGTAATCAAGAAGTGTTGTTTTACCATGGTCAACATGTCCAAGAACTGTAATAACCGGTGGTCTTCTTTCCTCAAGTTCTTCTTTTTCTTCTTCAACCATTTCCTCTGCTTTAATCTCTACTTTAAACCCAAATTCTTCTCCAATTATCATCATTGTTTCTACATTAATAACCTGATTTATTGTGGCAAAAACACCATGGGATATACATTTTTCTATTACTCTTGCAGGATCTACTCCCATCATTTTTGCAAATTCACCCACCGTCAATGCTCCGGGAATGTATAGAATATTTTCCTTTACTTCTTCAAGGGTTTCTGTCTCTTCTTTTTCTTTTTTAATTTTTTTCTTTATTTTGGGTCCTGTTCTTAGTCTGGAAAGAGTCTCCTTTAATTTATGTTCAATTTCTTCTTCTGTTAATACAGGTCCTTCTTCAACAGTTTTTAATTCTTTCTCTTCTTCACCCCATATTTCTTTTTTCTTTTTTAACATTTCCATCTCTTCTGTTTTTTTTCTCTCAATAAATTCTTTTATTTTCTTTTCTGTATCCTCATCAACTAAACTTGTATGTGATTTTACCTCAATTCCCATTTCTTTCATTAATTCCTGTAAAGCTTTAGAAGACATTTCCAGTTCTTTTGCTAAATCCCTAACTTTTTTACCTTTTTCCTTCGGTTTTCTAACCCTTTTTACTTCTTTTGTTTCCTTTTTAGTTTTTTCTTTTAATTTTACTTTTTTTTCTTTTTTCTTTTCTTTTTCTTTTTTTTTCATCTTTCAAATTTCTCCTTATTTTCATTTAAAATTTTTCTAATTTCATCTTCTTCCAGCTTCATTGCTTTTAATCTACCTCTAAGTTCGTGTATTGAAAAAACTCCATCCGTCTCTTTCTTTAATTCAACCTTTATCTCTTCAGGCAAAATCATTTCCTCAATAAGAACTTTTTTTCTTCCTTCCCATTCACTCTGGGATATTACCCATATCTCAACGCCTACAAGTTTTGAGGCAAGTTGAACATTCTGTGAACCTGTTCCTTTCGCAATTTTTATCTCTTCATCATGCACAACAGCAATAATTTTATTTTCTTCTTCAATCATTTGGATTGGTCTTGCAGGTGAGAGTGCATTCTTAGCAAATTCTATTTTATTTTCTGACCACGGGATAACATCAATTTTTTCTCCTGCAAGTTCTCTTGTGATTATCTGTATCCTTGAACCTCTCACACCGATACAGGCACCCTGAGGATCAACTCTCGGATCATGGCTTCTTACAGCAATTTTTGCCCTTTCTCCAGGAATACGAACAATTCCCATTATTTCAACTATTCCATCAAGAATTTCAGGAACTTCAAGTTCCAGTAATTTCTTTAAAAAATTAGGGTGGGTTCTTGAGATTTTTACAAGTGGTCTCCTTCCAGAGGTTTCAACACTCAACACAAGACCTCTTACTTCAGCTCCAATTCTATACTTTTCTTTTCTAATCTGTTCCTCGGGCGGCATAAAACCATCTGCCCTTCCCAGTCCTAAATATACGCCTGATTTATCTACTTTTTGTATAATTCCTCTTACTATATCACCAATTTTTGTTTCAAAATCCTTGTAAATCCTTTCCTTTTCAGCTTCTTTTATCTTTTTTGTAAATATCTCCCTCATTCTATATACTACACCTCTTCCAAGTTGTTCTATATCCATTTCAATTTTAATACTTTCTCCCGGAACAACAAGCGGTTTGATTTTTTTTGCATCCTGATAGGTTATCTCATAGGTTGGATTTTTTAATTCATTAACTACCTTCTTTAAAATCCATATTTTAATTTGTCCTGCCTTATCATTGATTTCAACTTCAACAGGAAAGGCGTTGTCTCTATAATACTTTTTAATAGCTATTTCAAAGGCATCTTTAAGTGATTTTATAACATATTCCCTATCAATTCTTCTCAATCTTGTTATCTGATCAATGTATTCCATAAGTTCATAAGCCTTCATTTAAAATTCCTCCATTTCATATAATTTTATTTTTTTTACTTCTTCAACGGGTATTTTAATTAAATTTTCACCAATTACAATATAAAATAAATTTTCCTTAAAATCAAGTAGATGTCCCTTAAACTCACGATCCTTTGTTATTATTTTTACCCTTTTACCTTTAGCCCATAAATATTCTCTTTCAGATTTAAGTTCTCTGTCCAATCCTGGAGATGTTACTTCAATTTCAGGTTCTATATAAATACCTTCCACTTTAAGAATATTAATTAACCTTTCTGCCCATTTTTCAGTATCTCTTATAGTGATACCGTTTTTTTTATCTATTGTTAAAACTATTCTAAATTTTCTTCCTGTACCTTTAACTTGCAGATCAAGGAGGTATATATTTTCTTCCTCCAGTTCTTTTTCTAATATATTCATAAGGGCTTTTTTAATACTATCTGCATCAAACATTATTAAGTTCCTTTTTCTTTTTTTCTATAATTTCTTTTGTTTTTAAAGTAATATCTTTTAAATTTACCTCTATTTTTTCTTTACTTTCTCTTATGAAAATATCTATTAACCCTTTTTCAATATTTTTACCAAGTGTTACTCTGATGGGTACACCTATAAGATCAGCATCCTTGAATTTAATACCCGGAGTTTCTTCCCTATTATCTATGATATAATCTATTTTATTTTCTTTAAACTCTTTTTCAATTCTTTCAGTTAAATTTTTGTTTAAATTAAAATCAACAATGTGAACCTCAAAGGGTGAAATAGTAATGGGAAGTGAAAGACCATTTTCGTCCTTATAGAGGTCAGCAGCAGATAAAAGAATTCTTCCAATTCCTATACCGTAACTCCCCATAATTATTGGTTTTTTTGAACCATCTTTATCAGTAAAGTATGCTCCCATTGTTTCAGAATACCTTGTACCAAGTTTGAAGATGTGACCCACCTCTATTGCATTTTTAAAAATTAGTTCCTCAGAACAAAAATAACATAAGTCTCCTTCCTTAGCCTCTCTTATATCCCCGATTTCCATTATTTTGAAATCTTCTTTTGGCACTATTCCCTTTATATGATAATCTTCTTCACCAGCTCCAATTACTCCACCTTCAATCTCATAAGCATATTCATCAATAATAAGAGGTAATTTACAATTTAATGGTCCAACAAAACCAGCAGAAACACCGAGTATTTCTTTTACCTCCTCCGGATCAGCAATTCTTACAGTAGAGTTTAAAATTGAAGATAACTTTCCAATATGCAATTCATAGTCACCTCTAACAGCAGCAAGTATTGGCTTTTCTTCTTTCATTACAAGAATACTTTTTATTATACCTTCAAGGGGAATTGAAAGGAATTCTGAAACTTCTTGAGCACTTTTTATCTTTGGTGTATAAACTTTTTCCTTTTTCTTATTACCTTTAAAACTTTTTATTTTAGGCTTTGATTTTGCCACTTCCTTATTTGCTTTATATCCGCATTTTGGACATATAACCAGTTTATCTTCTCCATAGAGACTTTCCACCATAAATTCACCTGATTCTTTTCCACCCATAATTCCAGAAGAAGCCTGAACAAAATGAAATTTTAAACCGCATTTTAAAAAAATTTTTTCATAGGCTTTTTTATGTTTTTCATAAGATTCGTCTAAACCTTCCCATGTAGCATCAAAAGAGTAAGAATCTTTCATTGAAAATTCTCTGCATCTTAAAAGGCCACCCCTTGGTCTTGGCTCATCTCTAAATTTTGTTTGAATCTGATACCATATCTGTGGCAAATCCCTGAAGGATTTTATTTCATTTTTCGCAAGATATGTAACTATTTCTTCATGGGTTGGAGAGAGGGCAAATTCTGAACCTTTTCTATCTCTTAATCTGAACATATCATCACCAAAAGATTCCCATCTGCCTGATTCTTCCCATATAGATTTAGGGGATAAAGCAGGCATTAGCATTTCCTGGGCCCCGATACTATTCATTTCTTCCCTTACAATATTCTCTATTTTTTTTATACTTTTAAAACCTAAAGGCAAAAAAACAAAAACTCCAGCAGCAAGTTTTCTTACATAGCCAGCCCTCAATAAAAGGGCATAAGCTGGATTATCCGCTTCTCTTGGTACTTCCCTGAGAGTAGGAATAAAAGACCTTTCAAATTTCATACTATAATTATAAGAAATTAGCTTTTAAAAAGTGAAACATAAAAATTTCCTATTTTTTCCCAGTCATAATTCTGTGCTAAGTTTATTCCTTCCTTTATAAATTTTTCTCTTAATTTTTCATTTTCAATTATGGTTATAATAGCTTTTTTAAGAGATTCAACATCTCCTGGTGGTACAATTAACCCATTTACGCTATTTTCTATTACATCTCTTATTCCACCTACATCACTTGCTATAACAGGAACACCTGCACCCATTGCTTCTAATATAACTGTTGGAAGTCCTTCTGTATCACCTTCCTCTGTAATAATTGAAGGAACTACAAGAAGATCAGATTCACTTAAAATTTCAGGGATTCTCTCTCTTTCAACCCATCCTAAAAAATTTACATAATTTTCTAAATTTAGTTCTTTTACTAAATTTTTTAACTCTATTTCTAAAGGACCGGTCCCTCCGAGATTTAGGGTTACATTTTTATGAACATTGATTACTTTTTGTAATGCATAAAGGAGATATTTAATTCCTTTTTTTTCAACAAATCTTCCTAAAAATAAAATGTTAAATTTTTCCTTTTTAATTTTTTTATCTTTAACAAATGGAATTTTCATTCCCATAGGCTTTACAAAAATTTTTTCTTTTTCTGAAGCCCCCTTTTTATTTAAAATTTTTAAAATTTTTTCTCTTAATATGTTACTTACACAAATTATGTAATCAGAGTTATTGTAAATAAATTCTGCTAAAATTTTTCTAAAAGGAAGTTTTTCTATTGTATAAACATCAATAGCATGTGCAGTTGTTATATGTTTTACTTTAAGAAACTTTTTGAAAAAAGAACCTATTAAACCACTCGGAATTATCCAATGGGAATGAATGATATTTATTTTTAATTTTTTTATTAATCTGTAGGTAAAATAAAAGTAAGAGATAAAAAAAAGGGGAACCTGTAATTTTGCAAGAAAGCTTTTTCTGATATTTCTCATAATTCCACCATCATAACATAGCTTCTGTAAATTTAATGGAAAAAAATAAGGAAATCTATAAACTTTTACACCATCTAATTCTTCAAAAAACTTTGAATTTTTATGATGGGGGGCTAAAACTATAACTTCAAAGCCTTTATTTTTTATTTCTTTTGATAATTCAAATACAAAGGAAGGTGTAGTATCATTTTTATACCTTGGAAAAGTTGTTGTTAAAACAAGAACTTTCATTAATTTAATTATTAAATTTCTTCTGTTTCCTCCTTTTTTTCTCTATCAAAATAATAAATTTTTTCTTTATTTAAAGAAGATCCCCTCCTTCTAAGGATTGCAGGTTCTTCATCATTTCCGTTTTCATCAAATTTTGTGAAATTCAAGTCCTTAAAAGGATGAAAATTAGGTTCTCTTTTTTCCGAAGTATCTGAAATTCCCGAAGCAATTAATGTAATTTCTATCTTACCCTCCATTTCCTCACTGTAATCAAGACCTGTTATAATTTCCGTGTTCTCTGAATCTACTTCATTCATTACAAAGTCCATAACTTCGTTAATCTCTCTGATTGTTAAATCGTTTCCTCCAACTATATTTAAAAGAACTCCCTTTGCGTGTTTAATTCCCTCTGTATCAATGAGAGGAGAAAAAATTGCCTCTCTTGTAGCATTTTTGGCTCTGTTTTCTCCTTCAGCAATACCAATTCCCATGACTGCTTTACCTCCATATTTTAAAACAGTTCTTATATCAGCAAAGTCAACATTTACATACTGTGGCTTCTGAATAACATTGACTATTCCTTTAACAGCTTGAAAAAGGACTTCGTCAACCTTTTTAAAGGCTTCTTTCAAAGGCAGGTTTTCGTTTCCATTTTTTAATAATCTCTCATTTGGGATTACAATATAGGAATTAACATAATTTTTAAGTTCATTTAAAGCTTGTAGAGCCTTTCTTTGTCTCAGTGGACCTTCCATTAAAAAGGGTAGAGTAACAACTGCTGAGGTGAGAACATTAAGTTCTTCTTTACAGAGTTTTGCTATTACAGGGATTCCTCCGCTACCTGTTCCTCCTCCAAGACCTGCTGCAAGGAATATCATATCTGCATCCTTAAGTATGTTTCTGATTTCTTCAATGGATTCTTCTGCTGCTTTTTTTCCTATCTCAGGATCACCACCAGCTCCTTGTCCTTTGGTTATATTTTTCCCCAGCTGAATTTTTATATTTACAGGTACTCTATTTAAAGCCTGAACATCTGTATTGGCAACTATAAGTTCCACATTTTCAACTCCTTTTTCAGACATATATCTCACAGCATTGGATCCACCGCCACCTATACCTAAAACTTTTATTCTTATTGGCTTTATTGAGCTTTCATTTAATTTTATCATTCCTTGCTCCTTATTTTTAAAAGGGATTAGAACCCTTATCAAAAGTTTTCAAAAAAGTACTTTATATTCCTGAAAATTTGCGAAATTGAAAATCCTTTTTTTATTTTCCTGGAAAGCGAACTATAACCAGATGTCCTTAACATGTAGCCCACTTTCAAGGCACCTAAAGCTGCTGTATATGAAGGATCCGATATTATATCAGTTGAAAGTCCTTTAAAATTTTTTGGTTTACCTACTATGCAGGGAACGTTGAAAAAATTCTCTGCAACTTCAGTTATCCCTTTTAATTTTGCAATTCCACCTACAAGCACAATTCCTGCTGGTAATTTTTCTATTTCAATTACTTTTTCAACATACCATTTTACCCTTTCAAATATTTCTTCAAGCCTTGCAAAAATTGTTTCTTTAACAAATGCAGCTTTAATTTTCTTAGAAGGTCTTTCCCCAATCCCCTCAACTTCTATTTCCATGTTATTATCATTTTCCTCATAGGTGGTACTGAAAAGTTCAAGTAATTCTTTTGCCTTTTTACTTGTTATTCGTAAAATTTTTATAAGGTCATTGATAATGTATTTACCACCTATTGGAAAAGAGTCAGCATAAATTAAAGAACCCTTATTCCATACTGCAATATCCACAGTCCCCATTCCAATATCCATCAAAAGAACACCTTGATTTATTTCCTCTTCTTCAAGAACTGCATAGGAAGAAGCAATTGGTGAAAAAACAAAATTTTCTATTTCAAAATTTGACTTCCATGCCACCTTTCTTAATGTATCAAGTATATTTTTCTTTGCTTTTAAAATAAATGTTTCTACCTCAAGTTTTGTTCCCATCATTCCTACTGGTTCTTTTATTCCTTTTTGGTCATCAATAGTATATTCATTAGGATGAACATAAATAATTGATTTTTCTGAAGTATTTGATCTTTGAACTGCTGTATTTATTACCCTTATTCTATCATTTTCGTCAATTTCACCATCAGGATCTTTGACAGGGACAAATCCCTTTACAATTTCACTTTCAATATAGCTTCCGTTTATAGTTAAAATTATTTTTGTTCTCTTCTTTGGAACATCACCTTTTAATCTAAAAGCCTGTTCAACTGCTTCTTTTAATGAGTTAGAAACTTTTTCAATATTCTGAATCACGCCTGATTCAATTCCCCGAGAATCTATTTTGGGTGAATAACCCTCTATTTTTATACTTCCATTTTCAGGGCTTCCAAATACAGAGATAACCTTTGAAGTCCCTAAATCGACACTAACAATTCTCTTTCCCTCCATTTATTTGCCTCCTTCTAAAAAAGATAAAATTTCAAGGTTTAAGGAATCTTTAAATTCCTTTAAATTTTTTAAATAGTTGATTTTTTTAGCAAATCTTCCAAGACCGAATCGAATAATTTTTTTATCTTTGGTATAAATTGTAAGGCTCATAGGATCTACATACTCTATCTTTCTATAAAATTGAGGATTCATCTCTTTTATTTTTTTTAAAAGTTCTGAAGAAGGATAAAGAAAAGAGTTAAATTTAAGACTATCTGGTTCTATTTTTATATTTAAATTTAAAATTTGTGGTAATGAATCTACAATTTCTTTATCCTTTATCTTTAAAAGAAATCCAGTAGATGTTAAAAAGCTTTCTCTTCCATACTTTGCAATTATTTCTCCATAATAGTTTGAATTAACTTTATTTGCCTTTTTAAATCCAAATAAAAATAAAAGGAGAATGAAAAATTTCCTTTTACCTCTCATTTAAAATTTCCTCTGCATATATAAGTTCTCTTTTTAGTTTTATTCCAAATTTTTCGTAAACTTTTTCTTGCACAATTTTTATAATTTCCTTTATATCGGAAGATTTAGCATTGTTTACATTTATGATAAAGTTAGCATGTTTTCTTGAAACTTCAGCGCCTCCAATTCTTAAACCCTTTAAACCTGCAAGCTCAATCAATTTTCCAGCAGGTTGTTCCTTTGATGGATTCTTGAAAACACATCCTGCTGAAGGATATTCAAGAGGTTGAGTTTCCCTCTTTCTATTTAAAATTGATATAATTTCTTCTTTTATTACTTTTTTATCTTTTTTTTCCAGTTTGAAATAAGCACTTATTATAATTCCCTTTGTATAACCTTTCCTGTAAGAAAATTCAATTTCTTCTCTTTTTAATTTTTTTAAAAATCCATTTTCATAAACAAATATTTCTTTTAAATATTGTGATATTTCCTTTCCCATGCTTCCTAAGTTCATATAAATTGCTCCTCCGACAGTAGCAGGTATTCCTGCTGTAAATTCAAGTCCACCTAATCCTTTTTCCGATAGACTTTTGATTAGTTCTGAAAACTTAACCCCTGCATCAGCAATTACTCCATCATCAGTATATATAAATTCTTTTAAACTGGAAGTGGAAATAACGAGGACATCGAACACACCGTCAGGTAGTAGAATATTTGAGCCTCCTCCAATAAAGAGAGTTTTTAATCCTCTTTTTTCAGCAAATTCAAGAGCATCAAAAATTTCATCTACATTCCGTGGTTCAGCATAAAAAGATGCTGTTGAGCTAATCCTTAAAGTATTTTTGTTTTTTAAATTTATATTTCTTTTTATAAAGTTTTTATTAGTTAATACTATCATATATCTCCTCCACGATTTTGTAAACATTGCCTGCACCAACAGAACATATAAGATCACCTTCTTTTACTATATTTAAAATTTTTTCTTTTAGATTTTTTTCTCCATCATAAACAGAATTTGAATATTTTTTAAGTTCCCTAAGTATGAGTTTATGAGTTACTCCTTTTATTTTCTTTTCACCTGCGGGATAAATGGGTAAAACTATTACAATATCTGAAAGACTTAAACTTTCTGCAATTCCCTTCCATAATATTTTTGTTCTTGTGTATCTATGGGGCTGAAAGACTACCAGAATTCTTCCATTTTTCCAGAAGTTTTTTGCTGTTTTTAAAAATTCTTTTATTTCTGTTGGATGATGTGCATAATCGTCTATAAGTCCAATTCCCTTTTTTATACCTTTAAATTCAAATCTCCTTTTTACGCCTTTAAATTCCATTAGAGTTTTTTTTGTTATATAAAAAGGAATTTTAAGTAAGTAGGAAACACCAATTGCTGCAAGAGAGTTTAAAATGTTGTGCATTCCAGGTATATTAAGCTCAAATTTTCCAATATTTTCTCCTTTTACCTTTACTTCAAATTCACTTTTCGTTTCCTTTAAATTTATGTTGTAAGCATAGATATCATTAAATTTGTTAAAACCATAACTTATTTTTTTTCTTTCTACTTCCTCTGCAATTTTTCTTAAGTTTTTGTCATCACCACAATAAACTACACCACCATAAAAGGGGACTTTTAACATAAATTCTTTAAAGGCTTCCTTTAAAGCTTTCATTGTTTTATAGGTATCAAGATGTTCCTTATCAATATTTGTTATCACACCTATACTGGGAAAGAGATGAAGAAATGACCTGTCAGATTCATCTGCTTCTGTTACAAGAAATTGTCCCCATCCAAATATTCCACCCGTATCCATACCTCTTATTATTCCTCCAACTATTGTTGTTGGTTCAAGACCTGCATTTTTAAGTAGATTAGAGATCATTGTTGTTGTAGTTGATTTTCCATGTGCTCCTGTTATACATATTGAGAATTTGATTTTTGTAAGTTCAGCAAGCATCTCCGCTCTTCTTATTACAGGAATTCCTCTTTTTTTAGCTTCCTTAATTTCAATATTATCCATAGAAATTGCACTGGAATAAACAACGAGATCCTGATCCTTTATATTTTCCTTACTGTGTTTGTAAAATACTTTTATTCCGAGAACTTCAAGTCTCTTTGTAGTTTCACTTTTTCTTATATCACTTCCTGTTATTTCAAAACCCATATGTTTTAAAATTTCAGCCATCCCTGACATCCCTGAGCCACCTATTCCAACGAAATGTATCTTTTTTATTCCTGTATGCACGAATAACATGACTTTATCTCCCTTTTTAAAATTTTTCTCCAGTCAGGTAATTCTTTAAAGTTTTCTTTTTCTTTAAAAATTTCATCTATTTCCTTTTTTAAAATAAAAGGATCCACTTTTTCTTCAATAAGGATTTTAAATGTTCCGTATCTTTTAGCAAAAAGGGCGTTATAATGCTGGTGATTATCTGCAGCATATGGGAATGGAATAAAAATTGCTTTTTTCTTTATTTTTAAAATTTCAAAAACTGCTCCGGCTCCTGATCTTGATACTACAACATCACAGGCAGAATAAAAGTTTTCCATATCATTTCTAAAAGGAAAAAGATAAAAATTTTCTCTTTTTAATTTTTCTTTATATTCTTCATAAAATTTACCAGCAAGAGTGAGTATAGTATCGTCTGTGATTTCAGAATATTTGTGAGATAATTCAATAAGTTTTTTAGCACCTTGACTCCCTCCTAAAAAGAGTATGGTTCTTTTATCAAGGGGAATATTAAGTATCCTCCTTGCTTCTTCCCTTGGTATTAATTTTAAATTTCTAACAGGATTAGAAAGTAAAATACATTTTTTTCTTAAGAATTTTTCTGTTTCCTTAAAACTCACAAAAATTTTATTGGAAAATTTACTGAAAATTTTTGTAACAACTCCAGGTATTGAATTCTGTTCAAAAACAAATATTTTTTTTCTCATTAGAAGTGAAGGAATAAAAAAAGGAAAGGAAGCATAACTTCCGAAAATAAATATCATATGAGGGTTAATTTTTAAAATAAACAAAAAGCTCTGAAAAGTTCCCTTTAAAATCTTAAAAATGTTTAAAAAGATTTTTTTAAAGTTTTGACCTTTAAAAGGTGCTGAATCAAATTTAAAGTCAAAATTTATATTAAAATCTGTATCATCTTTCAAGGAAGCTAATAAATAAGTTTTAAAATTCAAACTTTCAAGGAATTTTTTTACTTCCAGTGCAGGAAAAATGTGACCACCGGTTCCACCTGTTATTATGAATATCTTGACCATAATAATTCTATTTTCTCCTCTCTTAAAATTTCCCTATTTGCAATGATATTATAGCAGGAGCCAAATAAAAAAGAATAAGTTATTCCCGAGGAACCCCCATAGGAAATAAGAGGTAGTGGTACACCTGTAACAGGAAGAATTCCCAGATTTACAGAAATATGAACAAAAACATTAAAAAATGTAAAAATAGCAGTCCCGAGCACATAAGTTTTAAAAAATTCATCTTCTATTAAAAGAGCACTATCAATTAAACTTTTAATTAAAATCAAATAAATAAAAATTAAAATAGAGATACCAACAAGTCCTGTTTCTTCTGCAATCAGAGAAAATATAAAGTCCTTTGATAGATCTGGTAAAAATTTATATTTAATTTTTCCTTTACCGATACCTACCCCGAAAATTCCCCCTCTTGATATTGCTATTTTTGCTTGTTTTACTTGGTATACTACTTCCCCACTCCTATAACTTTTTATTCTACTCATTACATAACTTTTTTTTATAAATATAAGGGAAAGAAGTAAAAGAGGTAATATAATAAATGCTATTAGAAAGTATTTGAATTTTATACCTTTAAGGAAAATAAGAGTTCCTGTTACAAATATTATAGAAACTATCATTGAAAAGTGAGGTATAAGGTAAAGAAAGATAAGGGCAAGTAAAAGATAAGTTAAAAAACCTAATACTCTCAGAGGATTTTGAGGCTCACTTAAAAAATTGGAAATCTGAAGTAAAAATCCAATTTTAAATATTTCTGAAGGTTGTATTGTGAAATCATAAAATGTAATCCATCTGTAGGTGTTTTTTATTGAGATATCTAAAATAATGGGAACTAAAAGGAAAAATAAAAGTGACCAACTTATTAAAAATCTTGTACTTTTAAGAAAAGATAATGGAATAATAATTCCCATAAAGAAGGAAACCACATTTAAGATATTTCTTGAAAGAATTTTTAAAAGCGTATCAAGAAAAACTTCCTCACCTTTAAATATCCAGGAGTAAAAATTAGAGGAGAAAAGAAAGATAAAGGATAAAAGAGATAGTATAAAAACCGATAAAATTAAATTTCTTTCACCCATCTTTTAAAATCCTCACCACGTTCTGCATAATTTTTATACTGATCAAAACTTGCAAGTCCTGGGGAGAAAAGAACAATGTCTCCCTTATCAGAACTTCTTTTTGCTTCATAAACAGCATCTTTTACGGTTTTAACTCTTTTTATCTCTTTTAAGCCACTTAAATTATTTTCAAGAAATTCACCAGCTTCTCCATAAAGAATTATTTTTTTAACCTTCTTTTTAACTTCTTCTTTTATTGAATCAAAGGAAATATTTTTGTTTTTCCCGCCGAGTATAAGAATTATATTTTTGCTATTAAAAGATTTTAAAGCATAAAGGACGGAATGAGGGTTTGTGGATTTTGAATCATTAATCCATAAAATATCCTTTTCCTTTTTAACAATTTCAAGGCGATGAGGTAGTGGTTTTAATTTTTTTAAAATTAGAACAATTTTTTCCTTATTTATACCCATAAGATAACTTACTAAAATGGAAAAAGCTAAATTATACTTATTTCCAGGACCTATAAAATTTTCAAACTCATCTTCTATTATTTCTCTTTTATCAAAAAGATTAATTATAAATTTTCCCTGTGAGTAATAAATTCCATTTACTTTTTCTCTTAAAGATACATAAAGGATATTGATATTATTATTTTTTATATTCTTTAAATTTTCATCCTCATAATTCAAAATTAGATAATCACCTTTTCCCATATTTTTGAAAATCTTTAATTTTGACTCTCTATATTCTTCAAAGGAATTATGGGAATCAAGATGATCTTCTGAAATATTTAAAATACAGGCGATATCAGGTTTAAATCTTTTTATAAATTGAAGCTGAAAACTTGAAACTTCAAGAACAAAAATACCTTCTCTGTAGTAAAGGTCAGTAAGTGGTTTTCCTATATTACCTCCAAGAAAAACCCTTTTATTTTTTAGATTTTCTTTTAAGATATTATAAATAAGGTGTGTTGTTGTGGTTTTACCATTTGTTCCTGTTATTGCAATTATTTTTCCATTTATTAAATTAAAACCAAATTCGAGTTCTGGTATTATGGTTTTACTGTTCTTTATCAAGTTTCTGAATTGATGATGATTTAAAGCTATTCCCGGTGATAATATAATTCTATCAAATAAAGGTAAAAGATGCTCATTCTGAAATTTTTTATCTATTACAAAAGGTTTTAATCCTTCTTTTAACATAAAGGAAAAAACAGATTTTCCAGAAGAACCGAATCCCCAGATTGCATTCTTCATCTGATTTTTAAAGTGCTTACTGCTATAAGAGAAAAAATTAAGGATGTTATCCAGAATCTTACCACAATTTTTGGTTCAGAAAATCCTTTTTTTTCAAAATGGTGATGGAGAGGTGCAATTAGAAATACTCTTTTCCCGAATCTTCTATAAGAAAATACCTGTATCATAACACTTAAAGCTTCTATAACAAAAACAAATCCAGCAATTGGGAGAAGGAGCTCATGTTTAATAAGAGCAGCCATTGATGCAATTCCTCCTCCAATTGCGTGAGAGCCTGTATCCCCCATAAAAATTTCAGCAGGGTATGAATTGAACCATAAAAAACCAATTGTTGAACCGAGAAGAGCAGAGCCGAATACAGATATTTCCCAGGATTTTGGTATAAAGAGAACATTTAAATAGTTTGCTATTTTGAAGTGCCCACCCACATAAGCAAAAACTGTGAAAGCAAAAATAACAGGAGCTGCAACACCAGCTGCAAGACCGTCAAGTCCGTCGGTTAAGTTAACTGAGTTTATTGTACCAAGATACATGAAAAATATTAAAAAGGGGTAAAGAAAATCAAGGGAGAGAAGTATATTTTTGAAAAAGAGCATCTGTGTTTTAAACCTGATTTCAGGGCTGTAAATAAAGAAATAAAAGGAAATAAAAATTAAGGTAACAATAACTTGTAATAAAAATTTAGGAACCTGGTTAAGTCCCTTTCTGTTTTTAGTTTTTCTTATATCATCAAGAAATCCTACAAAAGAAAAACCCAAGAAGGGAAGAAGGGCAGCATAAATAAAGGGATTTTTAAGATCAGCCCAAAGCAAAAGGGAAATTATTACACTTATAACAATTATTAATCCTCCTGATGTGGGTGTCCCCTCCTTTTTTTTATGATGTTCAGGAACATCTTCCTTTATTTTTTCTCTTAAGTTGAATTTTTTGGAAAGCTTTAAATAGTAGGGCATTATAATAATAGTCAGTAAGAAGGAAGTAACAGCAGCATAGAGAGCTCTGAATGTGACATATCCAAATAAATTAAAGGGAGTCCATAAACTTTTAAGAGGATATAAAAATTCAAGGAACATTTATTACACCCTCCAAAATTTTTTCCATTTCCATTTTTCTTGAACCTTTTATTACAATTAGAACGTTTCTCTCTAAGATCTCTTTTAATTTTTCTTTCATTTTATTTTTGTCAGTATAATGTGAAGAAAAAAGACCCAGTTTTTCACTTTCTTCTGAAGTAAATCTTGAATATTCTCCTAAGGTAAAAACAGCATTATAATTTTTTGCTTTTAAAATTCTTGCTATTTCCCTGTGATAAAACTCTGAATATTCACCAAGTTCTAACATATCTCCCATAAAAAGGAATTTTTCCTTTTTATTGAAAAAGGTTCCAGTTTTTATTGCATCTTCCATGGAAAGAGGATTTGCATTATAGGCATCAAGAATTATTATTGCATCCTTGTAATTTATTAACTGCATTCTGAGTTCAGGGAATTTAAAATCATCAAATATATCTTCACTTATGTTGAGTTTAAGTAGAAAAGATGTCTTTAAAGCCGAGAGTGCATTTTCTACCATACCAAAACTTGGAACATTTATTCTGAAATTGAAATCATTTTTATAGATGAAATATTTACCATCCCATTTTAAATTTTTTTCTTTAACCTCATAATATACTATGTTTGCTTTTGTTTTTATTAGATGAATGTAAGGTGAATTTTTATTAACAACTAAAAAACCATCAGGTGGTAATTTTTCAAAAAGTTTTGATTTTTCTTCTACAACTTTTTCAATACTTTTAAGTCCTTCAAGATGTCCTGGCCCTATTTTTGTTAAAATTCCTAAATCGGGTTTTATAATTTCACGAAGTTCCTCCATTTCACCTTCTTTATTTATCCCTGCTTCCATTATTATATAATCAGTTTCAGGAGGTGCATTTAAAAGTGTTAAGGAAGCACCGATAAAGTTGTTATAGCTTTTTGGAGATGGAAAATTTTTCTTATTATTTTTATTCATTATGTGTGATAACATGAACTTTAAAGTGGTTTTTCCAACAGTTCCTGTAATTGCAATAATTTTCCCCTTTAAATTTTTCCTTCTTTCTTTTGCAAGTTCAATTAAAAATTTGAGGGTATCTTCAACAAAAATTATTTTCTCATTTTTGAATTTGTTTTCAAATTCTTTTGGTAAAATTGCAAGTTTAGCTCCCCTTTTTAGTGCATCCTCTACAAAATAAGCACCATGAGTTTTCTCTCCTCTCAAAGCAAAAAATATATCACCTTCTTTAATTTCCCGAGAGTCAATTTTTACAGATTTTAAATCTTTTAAAATTTTTTCAACTAATTCTTTCATGATTTCCCTCAAGTATTTCCATAACAACATCCTTGTCTTTAAAGGGAATTTTTTCTCCCTTTATTTCCATGTAGTCCTCATGACCTTTACCTGCAATTAAAATAATATCACCTTTTTCAGCAAGTTCTACCCCCTTTTTTATTGCTTTTCTTCTATCCGGTTCAATTATTACTTTATCAAGTTCACCCTCAGGAATTCCTGATTTAATATCCTCTATGATTTTGATCGGATCTTCAAATCTTGGATTATCATTGGTAAGAATCAGTATATCAGCATACTCTGAAGCAATTCTTCCCATCATAGGTCTTTTTTCCTTGTCTCTGTTGCCTCCTGCTCCAAAAATAGTGATAAGTTTTTTAGGATGTAAACTTTTTAATGTTTCAAGAGATGCATTTAAAGCATCAGGGGTATGGGCATAATCTATGTATATATAGAATCCCTTTTTAGAAGAAATTTTTTCAAGCCTTCCTTCAATTCCTTCAAATTCAGTTAAGGGTTTTAAAAAATCTTCTTCTTTAAATCCGAGTTCTTTAAGCATTGCAAAAACAGCACATATGTTATAGGCATTAAATTTACCTATAAGTTTTGTTTCAAAATCTATTTCTCTTTTATTATACTCAATTTTCAATCCCATACCTTGAGAAGATATGTATTTGATAAAAATCCTGTAATCTAATTCTTCAAGATAAAATCCATAACTTTTTTTATTTTTATTATCAATTTCTTCAAAGATTCTTTTTCCGTATGGATTTTCAACATTGATAAGAGATGGTGCATTTTTACTTAAAAGATAAAAAGCCTTTTTCTTTGCTTGGTAATAATTTTCCATTGTTTTATGGAAATCAAGATGGTCTCTTGTTATTCCAGTATATATAAGTCCCTCTAAGGTAATGTCATAAATTCTCTTTTGCTCAAGACCATGGGATGTAACTTCCATAAAAAGGTAATCTATTTTTTCTTTCTCCATCTCCTTAAAAATTCTGTAAAGATAAGTTGCAGGAGGTGTTGTGTAACCTTTGAAAATTATTTTATCTTTTACTCTTGAACTTAATGTTCCTATTACCCCATTTTTAATTCCGAGTTTATCAAAAACAAAAGAAAGGTAATTGGTTATTGTTGATTTTCCATTTGTTCCTGTAACACCTATGATTTTAAATTTAGGCTTTGAATAAAACCTTTGCAGAATCTTATGCATTGTCCCATAAACATCTTCTGTAATGAACTGAGGCACTTTAATTTCATTTATTTTTTCATCTGTTACAATACAAATTGCCCCCCTTTCTATTGCTTCTTTTATAAAATTTTTTCCGCTTGTTTTTGTTCCCTTTAAAGTAATAAACACATAATTTTTTTCTACTTCTTTTGAATTTTCTGATATACCTTTTACTTCTTCATTTTTGAAATTTATAAACTCCCCCTTTAAATTTTTGAATAAATCTTTAAGGTTCATATAGAGCTATTTCTTTTATAAGTAAAATTTCTTCAACAATTTTTTTGAACATTTCTGGTATAATTTCAGAGGAAAACCTTACATTCTGTGGTTCATCAAGACCGAGATATATTAAATATTCTGGATTTTCTTCCGGAAAAAAACCAACAAAACTCATTACAGAAAGTTCGTTTGAATATTTTCCATTGATTACCTTCTGTGAAGTTCCGGTCTTGCCGCAAATACTTAAACCTTCAATTTTTGCTTTTTTACCGCTACCTTCTTCAACAACTTTTCTTAAAAAATTTTTTATTATCAAACATTCCTCTTTATCAAAGATTTTTCTTGTTATGATTTTGCTATTAAATTCTCTAAAGTTTTTTTCATCCTTGATTCCCTTAACAAGCACAGGGTGAAGCAAATACCCGTTATTTGCTATTGCAGAATAAAAGAGAGCAATCTGGATTGGACTTACAAGTAATCCCTGGCCAAAGGAAAAAGTTAATAAATCGACCTTTGTTAATTTTTTCTTTTTTTCAATCAACCCACTACTTTCTCCTGGGAATAAAATACCTGTTGGGTTCCCAAAACCGCATCTATATGCAAAATTTATAAGTTCCTCCATTTTTAATCTTTCTGCTACTTTTGAAATCCCTATATTTGAAGAATTAACAATTATTTCCTCAAGGGTGAAGTAATTTTTTTTCTTCTTTTCAATTTCTGGGTCATTGATAATAACATCTTTTATTATTATTGGTTTGGAAACGTCAAATAACTCATTTAGTTTTACTTTTGAATTTTTTATTGCATATATAGCTGTAAGTGGTTTAAAGACTGACCCCGGTTCAAAGAGGTACTGGATATTATTATTTCGGAAGCTTTCCTCCTTAAATTTATAATAATTTTCTGGGTCGAAAAAAGGATAAGAGGATAAGGCAAGAATTTCACCATTTGATGGATTTATAACGCAAGCCCAACCTTTTTTAGCATTGTACTTTTCGGCGTAATCTTTAAGAATTTTTGAGCAGATTTTTTGTATTCTTATGTCAATTGTTAAAATAATATCCTTTCCATTTTCAGGTAAGATTATTTTGCTTTCAGGAAGTTTGCTATATTTACCGTCTGCTGTTCTAAAAAGTTCAATCATTCCGTCTTTTCCTTTAAGGATGTTATCAAATTCAAATTCAATACCTTCTAACCCTCTATCTTCTGAATTAACAAATCCAATTAAGTTAGATGTAATAAAGCCAAAGGGATATTTTCTTGTCCATTCATCATCCTTTATTATTGAAATGGCAAGTGGTATAAGATTTCTATCATAAATATCACCTCTTTTTGCTTTGATTTTTTTAATTCTTATAAATTCCTTTTCTCCTTCTTCTTCATAAATTCTTCCCTGGGGTAAGAGCTGAAAGTTTATAGCCTTATAAAAAATTAAAAAGAATGAGATTAAAATTATATTTTTAAAAATTTTAATCCTGAAAGTTTCTTTATTTTTCAACATAGTATTTTTCCTTTTCTGAATCAAAGAATAAGGCTTTTAAAAATTCCATTTTGTTATTAATTGCTCTATATTCAAGCTCAAGAAGTTCTTTTTCCCTTTTATATACTTCCTTAGATTTTTCTATAACTTTACCTCTTATGAAAAGTAAAAGGAAAAGGTAAAGGAATAATATTAAAATTAATGCTTTTCTTTTAATCTTTTTTTTCATATTCTTTCTCCTGCCCTTAGTTTGCATGAATTGCAATTTGGTTTTTCTTTTATTTCTTTTTCTGAAGGTGTAATTGGTTTTTTAGTAATAACTTTAAAAGAATTAGTTTTTAAAAAGTTTTTTATTATTCTATCTTCAAGAGAGTGATATGTAAGAAATACAGCTATTCCACCTGATTCCATTATTTGAGGTAAAAAGGAAAGAGTTTTTTTAATGTTTTCAATTTCTTTATTTATCCATATTCTAAAAGCCTGGTATACTTTTTGCAATATTTTTTCTTTATTGTATTTTATATTTTTTAAAATTATTTCATTAAATTCATCAGTGTATTTTATTTCTTTTTCCTTTATTCCTTTATAAATGTTAAGGGAAGTTTTTTTATAATTTTTTAATTCACCGTATTCTTTAAGGATAAATTCAATTTCTTTAAGAGTGAGTTTTTTCAATTTTTTATAAAGTTCTTCATTTTCGTATGGATTATATCTCATATCAAGGATTTCCTTTCTTTTGAAGGTAAATCCCCTGTTTGAGGAAGATATATGGTAGAAGGATAGACCAAAATCAAATATTATTCCATCAATTTTATTGATTCCCTCTTTTCCTAAAACTTCCGGTATTTCTGTGAAGCTGTTATTAAAGATTTTGAAATTTTTGAAATTTTCAAAAGTTTTTTTTCCCTTTTCATAGAGGAAGGGGTCTTTTTCAAAGGCGAAGAGTTTTCCTTTTGTTTTTTTAAGTATATGAATAGAATGTCCTCCTGTTCCAAAGGTGGCATCAACAATAATTTTTTTATTTTCTGGTTTTAAAATTTCAATAACTTCCTTTATCATACAGGAAGGGTGTATTTTTATTTCAGAATTTGAAATTACCGAAGTATTGATCATAGTCTATTTCCTCCTTTACTTTTTCAATGGTTTCTTCATATCTTGCAGGATCCCATATTTCAATCCATGCGAACATTCTTACAAATCTGCATTCCCTTTTTATTCCAGCGTATTCAGCAAGATGCCCTGGTATAAGGATTCTTCCATGGTTATCAAATTCTGTTTCAACTGCATCACCAAGTAAAAGCCTCATAAGGCTTCTGTTTTTAAAATCTCCTACACCTTTTTCCCTGAAGGCATTTTCAAAATTTTTCCATTCCCTTTCCGAAAAGACCCATATACATTTCTCAGGTCCTCTTGTTAAAATTATTTTTCCATTTCCATCAGGGGAGAGCACCTTACGCAAATCATGTGGGAAGGAAACTCTCCCTTTTTCATCAACCGGATTAATTCGGTTATTTCTTCCCACTTTTTCCCACTTTTTGACACCAAAGATTATAAGATAATGTTATGAAATTGTCAAGGATTTGTGGAAAATTATGTGGAAAACTTAAAAGTTTGAATGCTTTTTTGTAAAAAATTGCTCTCTTAGAATTTGTTTTTAAAATAAGAACTTTTTTGATTTTTTTTTCGTCTAATTAATATGAGAAAAAACAAAATTTTTCTTTTGATTTTTTTTATTTCAGAATTTATTTATGCAGAGGAAAAAGTTCAAAAATTCTTCCCGGTTTTTAAGGGAAATGCTAAAATAAAAGGTTTTGTTATTGATGGAAGGACTAAAGAATCTCTTCCCTATGCTACCTGTACTCTTCATAGAGAGGGAGAAGATAAAGTTTTAAAGGGGACTCTTGCTGATGATAAAGGATTTTTCCTTTTAAAGGAAATTCCCCCTGGAAAATATTCTTTAAAAGTAGATTTTGTTGGATATAAACTAAAAGTTTTATCAAGTATAAATATAAAACCAGGGGATACTCTTATAGAACTTGGTAAAATTGAACTTGAACCTGCTTTTTTTGAAACTGAAGCTGTTGAAGTGACAAAAAGTCCCCTTCCAGTTAAATTTGAAATTGATAAAAAAGTTATTAATTTAAGTGAAGAACCTGTTTATAAATCAGGAACTGCACTTGAAGTCTTAAAAAACATACCATCAATAAATGTCGATATAAGCGGAAATGTGAGTTTAAGAGGAAGTGAAAATTTCCAGGTTTTTATAGACGGCAAAAAAACAGGAATTGACCCAAATATAATTTTAAGTCAAATCCCTGCTTCCTCCATAGATAAGATTGAAATTATAACAAACCCTTCTGCTAAATATGACCCTGAAGGAACAAGTGGAATATTAAACATAATATTAAAAAAGGGTGAGGAAAAAGGATTAAGTCTAATTTCAAACTTAAATATTGGAATGTATGATAATTACGGTGGAGACGGAATTTTTGCATTCAAAAAAAATAATTTAAAAGCATTAATAGGTTTTAATTATAACAAAAGGAGATTTCCCAATTTGGTAGAACTTTCAAGGAATATAGAAGGAAATTCTTTATTCTCAAAAGGTGAATATACAAGGGGTTCAACACCTTACGGTTTAAGATCAGAAATTGAATATAATTTCAAGGAAAAAAACACACTTTTCTTTTCGGCAAATTTAGGAGAATGGAGCATGCTTTTTGATTCAAGGACAGAGTATTTAGACCAAAATAAAACTTCTCTTCTTTTTTTGACAGAGAGTCACTTTAATAGAAAAAGTCCTTACATTGATCTAAATTTCAGTGAAAAAACAGAATTTGATAGAGATCATGAGTTTTCCTTTGATTTTATTTACAGCATAAGAAGAGGAGATGAGTATAACCTTACTTATACAAAAGATCCGAGAGATAGTATTCTTTCTGGTTCTAAAAGTGAAGAAAAGGGACCATCAAAAAGGATAAATTCAAGAATAAATTATATCTATCCACTTTTCAAAAACTTTAGGTTTGAGGTAGGAGGTGAGGGAGAGTTTTCAAGAAGTGAAGATGAAGTTTTTTATTATGAATATGATTCAATTAAAAAGGATTTTATATTAAATGAGAATTTTAACAAGGAAATTCTTTATAAGGATGACCGCTATGCACCTTATTTACTTTTAAAGGGAAATGTATCTAAATTCAGTATTCAATCAGGTTTGAGGATGGAATTAACAGATAGAAAAATAAGCTTCAGAGACACAAATTTTGATTACATATTAAGGAGATGGGACTATTTTCCTTCTCTTCATTTCTCTTTAACTTTAAAAGAAGGTACTGAGATTAAATCAAGTTATACAAGAAGGATAAAAAGACCAAGACCTTTTATGCTTGAACCTTTTGTTACCTATATGGATGCATATAATGTTAGAAAAGGTAATCCTGATTTAAAGCCTGAATATATGGATAGCTATGAGTTTTCTTTGATTTTCCCTTTTTTAAAGGGAACTCTTATATTAGAGACTTATTTAAGGGAAGTTTACAATGCTATTGAAATGGTGAGAGTGCCTTATAATGATTCTGTTTTAATGATGACAAATGAAAATGTAGGAACATCTTATACTGGAGGTTTAGAGATAACTTATAATTTTTCACCTTTTAAATTTATGTCACTGAATTTTTTGGGTGATTTCTACTATTACAGGTTAAAGGGTAATTTATTGAACGAAAGTTTTGAAAAAGAAAATTCAAGTTATAATTTAAGGTTGAACATTAATTCTTTTCTACCCAAATCACTAAGAATACAGACAATTTTAAATTATGAAGGAGAAAGAGAGACCTCCCAGGGTAAAAGGGGAAAAGTTTATTATGTGGATTTTTCGCTTCAGAAATTTTTTCTTGGTAGAAATTTAGTTTTAAATCTTCAGGTAAGGGATATTTTTGGAACTTCAGGACACTTATATGAAGGTAAAGGTGTTAACTACTATTTTGTCCAGAGTTTTAATCCTAAAACCCCTCTTTTAGTTTTTACAGCTACTTACAATTTTAATAATTTTAAATATGAAAAGGGAAAAAAGAGAGAAGGTGAAGAAAGGGAGCCTGTAGAGGAAATGGAGTTTTAAAAAGAAATTTATCCTTTAATTTTTTTATAATTAATCTATGGTAATTATTCTTTTTACTTTACTTTTTCCTGAAAGAATAATATCACCTGAGGCTATTATGGGTTCTCATATTTCAAGTTTTAACTCACCCTTATCTATCTTTTATCAACCTGCACTTATCCCTGATAGATTTTCCCTTGCCTTTTCCTACACAAAACCCTATGAAGGTTTACCTATTAATTCCTTTGAATCCGCCTTTTCATTCCCCCTTTTTAAATTTCAAGGAGCTCTTGGATTTTCCTATTTTGGTGAGGATATATATAAGGAAAACTCTTTGCTTTTAGCTATAAATTACAAAAATTCTCTTTTCTCTATTGGAACGAGTTTTAAATTACTTTCCCTTAATATTCCTGAAGTTATAACTTTCAATGAACCTACTTTTGATTTAGGAACTGTTTTTTATTTTCCCTTTGATATAAAAATTGGTGCTTTTACAAGAAATGTTTATAGGAGTAAAAAATATAAAGAGGATATACCATCTCTATTTGCTCTTTCCTTCGGTGTAACCCATGAAGCACTCTCCTTTTTCTTTGACCTTATTTCAGAGGAAAATCATCCCTTTACTTACAGTATAGGTTTTAAAATACCTTTAATATCTTCTTTTTACTTAAGAGGTGGATTAAGAAGCGGAGAGAAGACCTTTGGTGCAGGATTTGGTGTAAGTTTAAAGTTTTTAAACTTAGAGGGAATTTATAGGGTTCACCCATTTTTAGGTTATTCCTTTGCCCTATCCCTTTCCCTTTATAAAGGATAAATTTGAAAAAAGTTTTAGATTTTACTAATTTTTTAGAAAATTCAATTTTTAAAAATACCTTTGAATATTTTTTAAAAAAAGAAATAGACTTTTATATAGTCGGTGGAGCCATAAGAGATTTCCTTTTAGGTAAAAAGGAAATTAAAGATCTTGATATACTGATTTCATTCAATCCTGCTGATATTATAAACGAGCTTTCAAGAAAAATTGAAGGTTTTCCTTTTTTACTTGATAAAGAAAGAAAGGAATGGAGAATTGTAATTAAAAATAACTTTACCCTTGATATAGGTGAAATTGAAGAAAATATTGAAACTGACCTATCAAACAGGGATTTTACAATAAATTCTATAGCGATTAAATACCCAGAGATAGTTTTAATAGATAAATTCAAAGGTATTTTTGATATAAAAAAGAAAATAGTAAGAGCCATTAAAAAAGAAAATTTAATAAAAGACCCATTAAGAATGCTAAGAGCTTTCAGGTTTATGGCAACGTTTAAATTTGAAATAGAGGAAGATACTTTAAACTTTATAAGTGAAAACAAAGAAAAAATTCTTGAATCAGCAAGAGAAAGAATAATGAAAGAACTTTATATAATTTTTTCTGAGGGTGAGAAAATTTACGAAACTATTTTAAAAATGAAGGAATCCGGTTTACTTTTTGTTTTAGTGCCGGAACTAAAAAATATGGAAGGCTGTTTACAGGTTTATAAAGATAAATCTCTTGATGTGCTTTTTCATACATTAAACTGTGTTTATTATCTTGAAAGATTTTATAAAAATTATAAGAGAACTTTCTTTAAAAAATATGAAAAAGAGTTAAAGGAAATTTTTGAACCTGAAAACAGGGTTTTACTTTTTCTTTCTATAATTTTTCATGATATAGGAAAACCTTTAACAAGAACCTTTGAAGATAATAGAACAAGATTCATAGGTCATGATAAAGTTGGAGCAAATATTGCTTACAGATGGGCTAAACATTTTAGATTTTCTGAAAAATTTTCTAAAAAATTAAAAAGTATGGTTTATTTTCATATGTATCCCCATTTACTGGGAAAGGAAGAAGAAATAACGAAAAGGGCAATTTTCAGATATTTAAAAAAGACAGGGGATTTATGGTTTTTTCTTTTTGTTCACGCTTATGCTGATTTTAGAGCAACCCCACCAGGAAAAAATCCAGGATATTTAAAAAATTTATTGAAGAAAGTTTATGATTTTAAATTAGAGAGTGAAAAAGAAAGACCTTTACCCCTTATTAATGGTTACGATTTAATAAATCTTGGACTTACGCCTGGTCCAATTTTTAGAAGGATATTAAATGAAGTTGAAGAATTAAGGGCAGAAGGAGTTTTAAAAACAAAAGAAGAAGCACTTATTTATATTAGAAAAAACTATCTTGGAGAAAAAGAAATTACCTAAAAAAAGATTTTATAATTAAATTTAAGGTTCAATCCCTTTTAAAATTCTTTTAAAAAATGGAATACAAATTTTTGAAAATTGAGGATAAAGTTAAATATGTAGTAGTATTTCTTTCAAGACCTCCTGTTAATGCTTTATCACCTGAACTTCTCTCTGAACTTGAGGATGCTGTTTTAAAAATTTCAAAGGATAAAAATAAAAGGGCAATAATTATAGCAGGTGAGGGAAAATCCTTCTGTGCAGGTGCTGATATAAAAGTTATGAAGGATTTTAATTCAATTGAAGCAAGAGAATTTGCAAAAAGAGGACAGAAAGTTTTGCAAAATATTGAAAATTCAGAATTGCCAATTATTGCAGCAATACATGGTTATGCTCTTGGAGGAGGTTGTGAGCTTGCTCTTGCCTGTGATTTGAGAGTTGTTACAAAATCAGCTCAGATAGGGCAACCAGAAGTAAAACTGGGTCTTATTCCAGGTTTTGCAGGTACCCAGAGGTTATCGCGTTTAATAGGTATTGGAAGAGCAAAATGGATGATTTATTCAGGAGAACCAATTTCAGGTGAAAAGGCTTATGAATGGGGGTTTGCTGAAGTTCTCGCAGAGGAAGGGAAACATCTTGAGGAAGCTGAAAACCTTGTTAAAAAAATTCTTGAAATGGGTCCTTCTGCAATAAGATTTGTAAAAACAGTTATAAACAGGGGAATTGATTCAACCTTTACCACTGCTACAAGTTATGAAGCAGAAAGTTTTGGTCTTGTTTTTTCAACAGGAGAACCAAAGGAAGGTATAGAAGCATTTCTTGAAAAGAGGAAAGCAAAATGGCAAGAAGAAGGTTAATTTTAATTACAGTTTTAGGAATTATTTTTCTTGTTTTACTTTTTTATTATATAAAGCCTGGAACCGCTCCACATATTATAAAAGAAGAAGAAATTGAAAAGATACCAACAGAAGAGGTTTTATTTGGAGAAAAAGTAGAAGAGTTATGGATGGGTGTTTATGTTGGGGATAAAAAGGTAGGCTATGCTTATACAAAACTAAATAGAAAAGATAAAAAAAGAGAAATATACCAGAAAATGTATTTAAAAGTTATTCAACTTGGACAGGTTCAGGAATTGTTTGCCACCACAATTGTTAATGCCGATGAAAATTATGTTCCAAGGGATTTTGACTTTATTCTTGAATCACTGCAACAGAAGATGAAGGTAAAGGGGGTCTTTAAAGGTGATAAGCTATTTCTAAAAGTTGAAACTCCTGAATTTAAAAGAGATTTATCCTTAGAAATTCAGGGTCTTTCCCAGCTTCCCCTTACCCTTGAAAAACTTATTGAGGAAAATAAAGTAGAAAAGAAAATGGAGTTCAGTTATTTTGACCCGACAACTTTTAAAATGGAAAAGGGTTATGTGGAAAATCTTGGTGAAGTTCAGGTTGATTATAAGGGTAAAACTGTTAAAGCAAGACAGTATAGGATAGTGGCAGGAGGTTTAAATACTTTTGTATGGGTTGATGATAAGGGAATTTTAAAGGAAGAAACCCAGCCTGAAATGGTTTTTTTAAGAGAAACTCCTGAAGAAGCAATGAAGTTAGAGGGTAAACCTTTAAATATTTTATTAAAATTTGCGGTTAAACCTGAAGGAAAAGAAATTGATGAATTAAAAAGGGAAAATTACAAAAGGGTAGTTTATCGTCTTTCTAACATTGATTTATCACTTCTTGATCTTGAATTTGGAACTCAAAAAATTTTAGATAAGGGAGAGAATTATGCTGTTATAGAGGTTTTAAAATCAAGTGTTAATGAGGTAAAAAAAATTGATACAACAAGTCTATCAAGATATTTAAAACCTTCTGCATTTATACAATCAGATGACCCCCTTATTATAGATTTTGCAAAAAGGGGTGCAGGAAATTTTGATGATTTATCAAAAGTTGCAAAAAGTTTAACACTTTATGTTTACAATTACCTTGAAAAATCTGCTGTTGTTTCCTTTCCCTCAGCCCTTGATGTTTTAAAGATGAAAAAAGGTGATTGTAATGAGCATTCAGTTCTTTTTGCTGCAGCAGCGAGAGCTTTAAAAATTCCCTCTGAAATTGCTGTAGGTCTTGTTTTTACTGATGGTTATTTTTATTATCATGCCTGGAATGCTATTTATCTTAACAAATGGGTTTTTGTTGATCCTACATTCGGTCAATTTCCTGCTGATCCGCTTCATATTATGCTTAAACTTGGGGGGGTTGAAAAACAGGCTGATGTTATGGCAGTTGTGGGAAAAATAAAGATAGAGGTTCTTGATATTGAATAGAAAGCTTCTTTTAAAACTTAAAAAAATTGTTAAAAAGTTTGAAAGTTTTACTCTTGGTCCCCTTGATTTAGAACTCAAGGAAGGAGAAATTTATGGTCTTATAGGTCCGAATGGTTCTGGAAAAACTACAACATTAAAAATCATAACAGGTCTTTTAATCCCGGATGAAGGCGAAATTTATTTTAAAAATAAAAAGATAACTGATAGGTTTGATAGTTTTAAAAGGTATATAGGTTATATTCCTGATAATCCCTTTGTTTATCCCTATCTTTCAGGTTATGAGCATCTTCTTTATACAGGTAAACTTTATAAATTAGGTGATAAATTTATAAAAGAGAGAATAGATTTTTATTCAAAACTTTTTGAAATGGGAGATTATATAGATACACAATCAAGATTTTACTCTCACGGTATGAGACAGAAAATTTCAATAACTTCTGCACTTATTCATAATCCTGATCTAATTATAATAGATGAACCTCTTGTTGCCCTTGATCCTGTTTCAGCTTTCAGATTTAAAAAACATTTAAAAGAATTAAGGGGAAAAGGAAAATCAATTTTAGTTGCCACTCATTCTTTATTTTTTGCCGAGGAAATGTGTGACAGAGTAGGAATTATTTTTAAGGGTAAAATTTTTAAAGAGGATACACCCTCAAATATTAAAAAGGAAACAGAATCAGAAAATCTTGAAGAAGCCTTTATAAAAATAGTAGGTTAAAATATCAGGGGGAGAAACTATTGCCCCCCTTAACTTTAATTTATTTTCAGTATGATACGGGTGTTCCGTTATATGAGACAGTATAACTATCGCAATTGAATGTTACTTCTAAATAATTTGTTCCATCAGTTATTTTCACTGTTCCACTGTCAGGATATTCACAACCAGAAGTTTCATTATAATGGACATTTTGAGCTATAATCTGGAATGAGTAATTTACACCACCATACTTTACAGAATAATTCCCATTGAAGTTAATTGTGCCACCTTCCCAGGGTTTATTTTGGTCATCAGGAATGTATGAAAAATCAAAAGATGTTGACCATATAATGTTGTCCATATAATTAAAGGAAAAATCAATATGACCACCCCACTGATCCCCGGTATGATTTATATCGTAAGTAGCATTTAATTTCCAGGATGTTGTTTGTCCCTGGGTAGTGAGTGTGTAAACGATGTCAGTAAACTTTAAATAAAAACCTGATGTGGGGTCATTATCATCTTTATCCCTTATTTCTGCTGTTCCTGTAAGTGAAAAAGAATAAGTAGGGTCCTGATAATGACAATCAAATGTAGCGGTTGCATTTTTAAGGTATCCATCCTGGTCAAAATCACTTGTATCACCAGCGACTTTAACACATGGACTTTGTTTTATTCCAAGTTTTCCGAAAGCTATTGGTGAGGTTCCTTCAGGATCAAACATCCCAAGAACCATAATCTGGATTCCTGTGGCTACTGAAGGTGCAATTCCTTGAGCAGTTTGTCTATCAAGATTTTGCTGTGGCTTAGGCTCAGTTGTCTTTTTCTTACAGGAGGTTATGATTAGGAGGGAGAATATAATTACCACCAGTTTTATAAAATTTCTCATAATTCTTTTAATTTTTAATCCGACTTGAACGGTAATTCTTATTATAAATTTTTTTTTAAAAAAAATCAAGAAAAAGTTTAAATATTATTTTTAGAGATTAATTTTAAAAAAGAAATTAAAAGGATACCTGAAATAAAATAAAGAAAGGAATTTATAGATTTTTTTAAATTTGTCTCATTATGAAGTTCTGGAATTAAATCAGAGGCTGAAATATAAAAGAAGTTTCCAGCAACAAAAGGTAATATATAAAGAATTAGATTTTCACTTCTTAAGAAAAAATAACCTGCTATACCCCCGATAAAACTTGTTAATCCTGTTATAAAATTAAAGATTAGTGCCTTTATTTTACCCATTCCTCCATAAATAAGTATTGCATAATCTGAAAGTTCCTGAGGAAGTTCGTGTGCCAGAACAATTAAAGTTGTTATTATTCCAAAATGAAAATTAATGAGAAAACTTGAAGCAATAACTACTCCATCAATAAAATTATGAATACTATCCCCTATTAAACTTAAGTAGGTTACAGGATGGATAGGACAATCAAATTCATGACAGTGCCTCCATCTTAAAATTCTTTCCAATAAAAAAAAACTCACAAACCCTAAAATAAAAATCCAGAAAGAAGAAAGAGGTTCAATTTTTTCAAGAGAGTGAGGCATAAGATGTAAAAGAGAACCACCTATAAGAGCTCCGGCTGCAAGAGAAATTAAAAAGAACAATAGTTTTTCAAATATATCCTTAGAGATAATTAAAAAAATTATTCCGATAAGGGAGATAAGACTCACTATAATTGTGGAAATAATTATGTTTAATAATATCATTTTTATATTATAATATAAAGTTTATGAAAAAACCAGCAATTTTAGGTTCAGAACCTGCTTTTAAATTTCAAGTACCTATATATAAACCTTTTTGCCCGGATATTAAAGATATTAAAAATGAATTAAAAGAAATTTTTTCAACAGGTCAGATTACAAATAGTAAATATGTAAGGGAATTTGAGGAAAAAATTTCTGAATATTTAAATGTTCCTTATGCTATTTGTGTATCAAGTTGTACCCTTGGACTTGTTTTAACTATAAAATCTCTTGAAATTGAAAAGGGTAATTTCATTTTACCCTCTTTTACTTTTCCAGCTACTTCTTGTGCCCTTTTGTGGAACAATATTGAATTAAAATTTGTTGATATTGAACCTGAAACTTTAAATATCTCAACTGAGGAAATTGAAAAAAATATAGATGAAAATACAAAAGGAATTCTTGCCGTTCATGTATATGGAACCCCCTGTGATGTCCAAAAAATTGAGGAAATTGCAAAAAAACATAATCTTTATTTGATATTTGATGCAGCCCATGCCTTTGGTGCTAAATTTAAAGATAAATTTATAGGAAATTTTGGAGATGCTGAAGTTTTTAGTTTAAGTCCAACAAAAACTCTTGTAGCAGGTGAAGGTGGAGTCATAACAACAAATAATAAGGAACTGGCTGAAAAATTGAAAATTTTGAGAAATTACGGTGACCCTGGAACAAATGATTTTGAATATATAGGTTTAAACTCAAGGATGAGTGAATTACATGCAATTCTTGGATTATTTTCATTAAAAAGAGTGGAGGAGGAAATAAAAAGAAGAAATGAAATTGCAGAAATTTATATTGAAAATTTAAAGGATTTACCTGGTATTTCTTTTCAAAAGGTAAATGAGGATTTAAGATCAACTTTTAAAGATTTTTCCATTATAATAGATGAGGAAAAATTCGGTCTTGAAAGAGATTTAATAAAGCTTTCACTTGAAAAAGAAAATATACAGGTAAAGAGATACTTTTATCCACCATGTCATCTCCAGAAAATGTTTAAAGGGAAATATAGTAATTTGAATCTAAAAATTACTGAGAAAATTTCAAAAAGAGTTATAAGTTTACCCATTTATTCACTTCTAAAAGACAAAGATATTAAAAAAATATGTGAATGTATTAAGAGAATTTATGATTTCAGAAAGGAAATAAAAAATTATTTTTCCTTTAGAGAATGAAAGTTGCTATAAATTTTGTCATAAAAATTTTTTATTTCCCCTCTATTGAAGGCTTCTTTTATCTCTTTTACTGCATAATTTATATCATATTTGGTATCAAAGTTTAAAATTTCTTTGATTTTTTTAAAGGAAACATTATAGTTTCTATTGTCTTCTTTTTCTTTTAAAAATACTATCTCAGCTTCAGGAATACTTTCTTTTATTTCTTTTGCAACTTCAAGAATACTTTTATTCATTTTATCTGAACCTACATTTAAAATTTGGCCACTTAATTTTTCTTCTGCTTCTATTACCTTTATTATTGCTCTTGAAATATCTTTTATATGAATAAAAGGTCTTATCTGTTTTCCGTCTCCGTATACTGTGATCCTTTTTTCCTTAATAGCCTTTGCTATGAGTAAATTTACAACAAGATCAAAACGCATTCTCGGTGAATATCCAAAGGCTGTTGCAAATCTTAAAATAATTGGTGAAAATCCATTATCTTTTAATTCAAGAAGTGCTTTTTCGGAAAGTAATTTTGTTTCAGCATATAAGGATAAAGGGTTAGGTTCTGTTTCTTCATTACAGATTGTTTTTTTATAACCGTATACACTGCATGATGAGGCAAAAATAAATTTTCTTACTCCAAGATATTTAGCAATTTCACCGATAGTTTTTGTTGAAAAATAATTTATTTCAAGTGTTTCTCTTGGTTTTATTTTACTTGCAGGGTCTCCTACAATTGCTCCGAGATGAATAATGGTATCTATGTCTTTAATTGCTTCCACTATATCACTTATATTTGTTATATCACCTTTTAAAAATTGAAAATTTTTACTTTTTATTCCTCTTAAACCAATGTCACCATACAACAGATTATCAAAAACTTTTACAAAATATCCCTTTTTTAATAACATTCTTGTAAGAACCGAACCTATATAACCAGCTCCTCCTATAACAAGAATTTTTTTTGTTTTTTTATATCTTTTTTTGATTAAATCAAAAGAAAATTTCTTTTCAGGTTCTATTCCTATAACTTTTTTGATTTTGCCTTCTTTTGATATAACAGGAATTAGTAATGTTTTTAATTTTGGAATTTTGTTTTCTTTCTTTAATTTTTCAATACTTTCAATTATTTTTTTTCTATCCCAGTAATCGTAAAATTTAATTGGATTTTTATTCATAACTTTTTCAATCCTATCATTTATACTTAGTCCATTTAAAAGAGCTCTCCTTATATCACCATCACTAATAACACCTTTTAGTCTTTTCTTATCATCAACTACAAATGCAAATCCAAAACCACTTTCATTTATTTGATTTATTGCTTCTCGTAAAGTTATAGATTGATTTATCAAAGGAATATCTTTCATTCTTCAACTTTAACCTCACCCATTGGTGATAATTCTTTTATTTTTAAACCTTCAAAAATATAAACTTCTGTTTCCTTTTTTTTCCAGTCATTAGGATTAATACCTGCTTTTAAACAGGTTTCAGATAGAAATCTTTCCTCATCAAATCCGTATTCCACTGCAACTTGTGGAAGAAGTAATCCCTTCCATAAACCCTTTCTTACCATTAACCCTGTTTTTCCAATTTTTATATGTTTTTTATATTCCTCTGGGGGGACTTTCAAAAGTTCTGGTTCTGTTAAAATTGTTATTTCGACTATTAATTTTGAAAGTTCTCCTTCATCTTTAAGAGGTAAAAATCGCGGATCCTCAAAAGCTGCTTCTATTGAACTTATAACTACATTTTCCCAGATAGGATTTGTTGGATAAGGGTTACCTATACATCCTCTTAAAAATTTTTCTGGATAGGTGTATAGAGTAGTAAAAACTCCCATTTTTTCTGAAAACTTTTCTTTTAATTCTTCCTCCACTTTTAATTCTTCACCTTTTAGATGACTTTTAATAGCATTTCTTGCAAGGTCTATGAGTTTTTTAGCATCTTCTTTACTTATTTTCAGATCTTTCAAGGTTTTCATAATACTTTAAAATAACTTCCTTGTAAGGTGATACTAAATTTTTATTCTTTAATATTTCTTTTTTCCCCTCAAGAATTTTTAAATATTCACTTATATCAATTTTTTTTGGACTTAATACTTCATAAGGTTTAGGTCTCTCAGCATACCTTCTTTTAATAAATTCCCTTTTTCTTATACTTCTCTGTGCTTGAAGTAATCTTGACATTATTCTTTCCTGAATATCTTTTAATCTTTCAGTTAACTCCTCTTTTCTTAATTTTTCCTCTGATTCCTTCATATCTTTTTCTGCTCCTTCTAAAGCTCCTTTAATTCCTGATTTTTCACCTTTTTCTTCCAGTTCTTTAATAAGTTTTGAAATTTCCTCTGCCAATTCGCCTTGTTCCCTTGCAAGTTGAGCTAAGAGTTCTTTTTCTTCTGGCGAAAGTTGTGAGGGCTGTGGAAGGGGTAAGAGAGATAAAGTAGCACTGTTAATATCACCTTGTTTCTTTATCATTTCTGAAATTTTTTGCATCATATTTTCAAACAATTCACTTTCACTACCTCCTGAACTTGAAATTTTGTCAGAGAACTGAAGGAGAAAATATGCTGCTTTTGATAGAGAACTCCTTAAATCTTTTAAATTCTTTTGTGCCTGATTTAATTCATTATTTTCTTTTTTATTTATATATTCATCCATTAAAAATTCTGAAATCTTAATTTCCCTTAAAGCCTCTCTCGGAAAGAGTAGAGTATTTCTTGCATTTAAAATTATGTCACTAACAAAGTTTTTATAGGCTATTAAAAAATCCCTATCAAGGCTTTCACTTTCTTTTATAAATCCCATAACTCCCCAGAAGGCTTTTTCAAGTAATTTCATTGAAAACTCTAAATTACTTTTCATAAATTCTTCCATTGCTTTTTCAAGATTTTCCCTCATTTCACTCGTATTTTTAAAGCTGCCTTTTAAATTATTTTCCTTTAATTCCTTTAGAGCCATTTCCCCTTTTTTCTCAGCACTTTCAATCTTTGACTTTATATTTTCCTCATAATTTTCTTTTATTTTCTCCATTTCCCTAATAATATCTTCAAGCTTTTTTTGACTTTCTTCCATATTCTTTCCTTCTTTATTTTTCATAATTTCAAAAAATTCTTTTTCAATATCCTTTGCCTTTTCTACAAGTTTCTTTAAATCATATTCCTTTTTGATCTTTTCAAGAAGAGAAATGGTTCTTTCAAGATTTTCTTTCCATATTTCCTTTTCCTTCATTAATTCCTTTAATCTTTTTTCTATTTCCTCTTTATTTCCCTTTTCTACTGCCTCTTCAAGTTTTTTATAAAGTTCTCTCAATTCTTCACTAAAAAGTTCCTTAACAAGTTCAGTTAGCCTTGAAAGTTTTTCATTTATTTCAGGATCTATCGAAACAATATTTTCTTCAAGATTTTTCATTTTTCTTTCTACTTCTTCAAGTTTTTTTGTTAATTCTTCAGAAATTTTCTGAATTTCCTCTGTTTCCTTTTTTAATTCTTTTTTGGTTAAACTTTCCCTTATTTTTTCTTTAACTTCCTTTATTTTTTCTATTAAATCTTTTGCTTCACTCCTTATAGGTTTTAATTCCTCTTCAAATTTTTCACTTCCTCTTTTAACTTCTTCATACAATTCTTCAAAAGTTGGCATATGAACCAAAATTTTTCTTGAATTAGAAAATTTTTTTACTTCATCTTTATCATAAACACGGAAAAAAACATAAAAGTTATCACCGGGTTTTGGATTCAAGGGATCAAAATCTAAATCAAAGGTAAAAGTATCATTTTTTGTATTAACATATTTTTTGATTATCTTTTCAAGAATAGTTTTACCATCTTTTTCAACATAAACCTTGACTCTATCAAGCCCAACATCATCACTCACATATAAAGTAAAGGGAATTTTCATCTCATCAGGAATATTAACATCAAAGTCAGGGAATAGAATCTGGATAATGGGTTTTAATTCCCTGATTATACTTACTAAAACTGTCTGCGGATCCTGAAAACTATCATTATTTACAAAATGAATGAATTTAATTTTTGAATTATTTTTAAAAATATTTGAGAAGTTGTAATCTTTTACATTTTTTAAAACTATTTTTCTTTCTACCAAAATTATCTTTTCTGAATCCACAGGATCTGATAAATTTATAAAGAAATCAAGTTTTTTATTTTCTTTTATTTTGACCATGGGGAGGTTAAGTAATTTATTGTCCTCAAATACCTCAATTTTTATAATTCTTGGTGGCTCTATAAATTTTGTTTTTAAAAAAGGTGTTTCATCATTTTTTGTTTTGAATTTAAACTCAAATAAACCTGGTTCAGGTTTAAAGGTAAAAACAATTGAATTTTTGTAAACATTTATTTTTTCTTTTTTAATTTTTCCTTTAAATTTATATATTACATAGGCATCTTTAATATCCTTTCCTAAAATTTTAACAGTATATACAAAGGGTTGTGTAATGTAATGAAGCTCAGGTGGATTTTTATAAATAATCTTTTCTTTTATTTCAGGTATGTTAAAGAAAAATTTTACAAATTTATCTGGAAAGAGAAGATAAGAAAAGATTAAAATAAAAAAGGAGAGTATAAAAATTTTTATTTCTCTTTTATAGTTTCTATTTAAAACTTTATCTATTTCGATTTGGTTTAGTTTATCAAAGATATATTCTGAATAACTTCTTTCAAACTTATTTTCACTTTTTGAATACAAAAGGGCAGAAATTATTTTTCCTTCGAACCCTTCTATTAATTTTTCAAGTTTTAAAGCATAAAAGGCATCTTTTCTTGTAATGATTTTTAAGGGAAAATAAAGTGCTAAAAGTGGTAATATAATTAAAAATTTTAAACCTGATAAAAAAAGAAGAGATATTAAAAAAAACAAGATTGAAATAAAAATTATAAAAAATTTTGTTAACTCATACAGAATAAACTTTTTTTTAAATTCTTTAAATTTTTTCATTCAACAAGTCTTACATCAGAATGGTCCCCAAGAATAAATCTATGTATTCTTGGTCTTGAATGGTCCTGAAAAATTTTTACTTCTTTTCCAATGATACTCATTTCAATTCTACCTTTCACATCTTTTATTTCACTTTTTTCCATTATTATTGAATCTTCAATTTCTGTATTTTCAATATAACAATTTTCCTGTATTGATGTAAATGGACCTATATAACTTTTAATAATCTTTGTTCCCCTTTTTATAACAACAGGTCCTCTAATTGTGCTTTCAATTACTTTTGTTTCCTCTTCTAATTTGATCCTTCCGATTATCTTTGAGTCAATTATTTCTCCTTTTATATCAGGTTCAATATCCTCAAGAACAAATCTATTTGCTTCAATTAAATCTTCAGGTTTTCCCGTATCCTTCCACCATCCCTTTATTAAAAGAGCATCCACCTTTAATTTGTGATCAATAAGCCATTGAATGGCATCTGTTATTTCCAGTTCATTTCTCCATGAGGGTTTTATTTCCTCACAGGCCTTAAAAATGTTTTTATCAAAGAAATAAACTCCAACAAGGGCAAGGTCAGAAGGTGGTTTTTTGGGTTTTTCAACAAGTTTTATAAGTTTTCCATCCCTGAGCTCTGCAACTCCAAAATCCTGGGGATTTGGCACTTTAGAGAGAAGAATAAGTGAATTAATGCTATTGCTTTCAAAATATTCACGAAATTTCTTTAAATCATCCTTTATAAGGTTATCACCAAGAAACATTATAAATTTTTCATCACCCAGAAAATCCCTTGAAATTTTTACAGCGTGTGCTAAACCAAGTGGTTCTGGTTGAAAAATGTAAGTAATCTTTACGCCAAATTTACTTCCGTCTCCCACTGCATTTTTAATCTCTTCACCAGTTTCTCCTATAACAATTCCTATATCCTCTATACCAGCTTTTTTAATCGCTTCAATACCATAGAAAAGTATGGGTTTACCACCAACAGGTATAAGTTGTTTTGCCGATGTATGGGTAAGAGGCCTTAATCTTGTTCCCCTTCCGCCACTTAAAATTAAAGCCTTCATTTTATTTCCCTTTCAAGAGTTTTTAAATTTTCTTTATCAATAATTTTTTCCTTTAAAATGTTGAATACTTTTATTTTATCTTCCTTAAAATGAAATTCATTTAAAATTTTTTTTGCTTGATTTACAGTAAGATTTCTATTTTTTGTTTTTTTCTCAAGTATTTTTAATGCATCTTCAACAACAGGGTTTTTATTTATTTCTTCTATTATATTAGAAAGTTCATTTTCTGTCAGTTCTCCTTTTAATTCTTCAGGGTAAAGAATATTTTTTATTTCCTGAATAAGGATATTTATTGAATCCTTTTTTGGAGAGGGAAGAGAATAGGCAATTTTTTCAATTTTTTCCAGTTTTTTTATAATCTCTTTTTTATCTATTTCCTGAATATTTAAAAGCAAAAAGAGAATAATAACTTTCATACCTATATTATAATAAATTTCATTTAAAAGTTGAAATTTGATACTTATTTTATTTATATAAATAGTATGACAATAAAACACTTATACCATTCTTATCCAGTAATTCCTTGTATAATAATTGTAAAGTATAATGAGAGGATAAATGGTATGTCTGTAGCCTGGCACTCACCTCTTTCTTTTAATCCTCCTCTTTATGGAGTTCTTGTATCACCGAAAAGATTTACTTATGAACTACTTGTAAAAGCGAAAGATTTTACTCTAAATTTTGTTGATTTTGAAAATGCTAAAATATACGCAATAATGGGTAGAATTAGTGGAAGATCAAGGGATAAAATTAAGGAGTTTAATATTGAACTTAATGAGTCTTCAAAAATTTCTTCCCCATTTTTGAAAAAAGCCTATGCTTCCTATGAATGTATTAAAACAAGACAGGTAATTACAGGAGATCATATTCTCTTCATAGGAGAAATTGTTGAAGTCCATGAAAAAGAGGGAACTTTTGATGAAAATGGTCTTCCTGATTTAAAAAACCTTAAACCTGCTTTTTACCTTGGAAGAGACGCATATTTTACTTTTAAAGAAATTGAAGAGCCAAAAGTAATTTTACCTGAATAGAATTTTTGAAATTTTTACTCAATTTTAATTTTCAATATTTTGTCATCACCTTCTTTTATTTTTCCTCTACCATCCCTGTTACTTGTTAAAACATATAAATATCCATTGTGATAAACCACATCTCTTAATCTGCCGTATTTACCATTAAAGTAATCTTCTGCAAATAATCTTTCAATATTTATTACTTTGAAACTATCCTCAATTTTTTTAATTTCTATTTTTATAAGGGCTTCACTTCTGAGTGTGGCAATAAAAAGGAAATTTTTATAAAAACACATACCAGCTGGTGGAGTTGTCCTTTTCCATAAAATTAAAGGATCGATATACCCCTTTTTACTTAACTTTCCAACAAATAAAGGCCACCCATAATTTCCTCCTTTGTAAATTATATTTACTTCATCATGAGCGTAAACTCCATCTTCACCTGAAGGACCATGTTCTGAAGCAAATAATTCTCCTGATTCAGGATAAAAGGCAAGACCTTGTGGATTTCTGTGCCCGTAGGAATAAATTGGAGAATTTTTAAAAGGATTATCTGGAGGAATTTCTCCTTCAGGTGTTAATCTCAATATTTTACCACCTAAATTTTTTAAATCTTGTGCAATCTCTCTTTTAAAGGTTTCACCTGTTGTTATGTATAGCATTTTATCAGGCCCAAATTTTAATCTTCCGCCATTGTGAAATTTTCCACCCGGAATTTCATCTATTATAACCTTGTCAAAATTTAATGAATCCTTATAAAAAATAAATCTCACAACTTTATTCTTAATCTCACCCTTTTCTCTGTAAGTATACATTGCATAGATATAAGGTTTCTCTGTAAAATCTGGATGTTTTTCAAGACCCATTAAACCTCCTTCACCTGAATGATGAACCTCTTTAATTACTTTAATGGGTTTATCTTTTAAAATTCCCTTTTCAATCAATCTTATTCTGCCAGGTCTTTCGCTAACAAGTGCCTTTTCATCCTCAAGAAAAATAAGTGACCATGGAATTTCGAGGTTTTTTACCCATATTTCTACTTTTAAATTAGGCTCAGGAATAAATTTATCCTGAACATTCTGTGGGACTTCACCGATTTCAATTTTTAAAAAAATTAAAATATTTAAAATTAAGTTCATTTTCTAAAATAGTAAAATTCTCTTTCCTTTATTCTTTCTACTTTTAAATTACCCTTTTTAATTTCAGAATAAAGTTTATTTTTGAGCTCTTCATCCTCTAAACCAGTTAATTTTTTAATCTCATTAAATTCATAGGGTCTTCTCTTTATGGATTCTAAAATATCTTCAAAACTCATCAATTTTTCCTTTTTTCTTTCAGGTGGAAGATATATTACCTCAGCTTTTGAACTTATTTTTTTAGCAAATTCTAAAGCCTTTTCATAGGCCGGTAATTTTACCCATTTCTCAGCTGGTGGTCTTACAGGGGTATTAATATAAATTTTATCAGGGTTTAATTTTTTAACAAATTCATTTAGTCCTTTTATATCCTCTTCTGTATCGTTTAAATTTTCAATATACATAATTTCAAGTTCAAATCTTCCTTTAAAAACTTCTCTCATTTTTAAAAGACCTTCTTTTATATCCTCAAATTTAATTTCAGGGTGGGGTCTTGCTATTTTTAAAAAAGTTTTTTCAGTTCCAGCGTCAAGAGAGGGACAAAAAATGTCAATATTTAAAATTTCTTCCCTTACATTTTTATTATTTAAAAAAGGTGAATGAGTTAAAAGTGCCAATTTTATTCCAGGAAAAAGCACTTTTAATTTATCAATCATTTCACCTATTCTTGAATATAAAAGAGGTTCCCCTGAACCTGAAAAGGTTAAAACTTCTGGAGAAAATTTTTTAACACCTTCTTTTATTTCTTCTATAACTTCATCAAAGGGAACATATTCTTTTCTTTCGTTAACAAGTTTTTCAGTTTTGCCAAGCTGACAGAAAACACAGTTAAAATTACATGTTTTTAAAGGTAAAAGGTCTATACCGAGGGATTTTCCCAATCTCCTTGAATTAACAGGACCATAAATGTATTTAAATTTCATATTAAAAATTTTTTGGATATCCCACAGGGATTATATAAAGGGGATCAAAATCTATTTCAAGTAGTTTTTTTATTTTTTCGTCATCAAAGGCTCCTACAGGACATGCACCGAGACCTAAATATGTGGCACATAAAAGTAAATTCTGTGCAGCATGACCCAAATCTATATACACATACCTTTCCCCCCTTTTTCCATATCTTGAAGTTGTTCTTTTAAAATCAGCAGCTATAACAAAAACTGTTGGCGCATCCTTTATAAAATCTTGCTCATAAGCATAATGAGATAATTTTTCCCGTATATCAATATCCTTTACTTTTAAAATTGAATTTTCCTCAGGAATATATCTAAAAACACCTTCCTTATTACAGAAAAATATCTCAAGCGGGTACCTTGCTCCTGCTGAGGGTGCAGTTTTAAGCCCGTAATTTTTATCTGTTATACCATAAGTAGCCCATAAGAGCGTCGATATTTCTTTTAAAGTGATTTCTTTATCTGGGTCAAACTCTCTTACAGTTCTTCTTTTTTCAAGAACTTTTATAAAATCTATTTGATTAATAATCCTCTCTTGTAATTTTAATTTTTTCATTATATTAATATAAAATTTAAGATGATAAAATTTCTAATTTTTCTCTTTTTTGACCTAAAAGGGTTTTCTTCAGGTTATGCCTTAACAGGGTATTCCTATCCATTTTCCCTTCTCTTTGAAGGAGAAATGTATAGACCTTACTTTTCCTTTAATTTTCACCAGTTTAAAAAGGGCACAATTTTTAAGGATAGTTATTACTCCTTTGCCTTTGGTTATAATGTTGATTCTCTTTATTCCCTCCGTTCTACTCTCTCTTCTGAATTTTCAAAAGGAAAAAATTATTTAAATGACTTTTCACTTTTAACAGGCAAAAAGTTTTCTTCTTCCCTTTCTGGCTTTTTAGGTTTTTATGGGATAATTGAAGAGGACTTGAAAATCATATCAGGATTTAAACTTTTTCTTTTAAATCCTTTTAATCCAGGATTTTTTGAAACATCTATTATAGGTCCTGGAATAAAAAAGTTTGATTTTAAATTTTTAACAAGAGTAGTTTTAAATAATATTGAGACTTTTAAAAAGGTAAATGTTAAAAATTTAGGTTTTTCCTTTGGAAAATTTGAAGATTATTTTGGTGGATTTGCTCTTGAATTTATTTTGTTTGAAAGATTATTTCCCGGAATTGGTGTATTTTGGAAAGAAGGTATGGCACCTTACCCTTCTTTATTTGTATCTTATTATACGAGCTTTGTAGAAAAAACAGATTATCTTTTACAGTTTTCCATTCATTTTCTTCCTGAAAATGATACAAGATACTCTTTATCTTTTAATATTCTTACAGGTGACGATAAATGGAAAGAAAAAGAGAGAGAAAGAAAAAGGAAAGAAAGAGAAAATTTAGCAAGATTACTTTCAGAATCAGAAAGAAAATATAAGGAAGCAGAAAAGCTCTATGCTGAGGTTAATAAATTAAATGAAGAAATTGAGAAAAAAAGAAGGGAAGTAGATTCTTTAAGAAACATTGTTGAAAAGGAAAAAGAAGAAGTTAGAAAGATGAGAGAAGAAGCTTTTGAAGCTCTTAAAAAAATTGAAGGTATAAAGATTCAAGAAGAAAAAGAGTTTATTAAAATTACCGCTACTGAGAAGGCTGTTCACTTTGAAATCGGTGGAACAGGTTTACAAGTAGAAAGTATTTTGACCCTTAAAAATATAGCTAATTTTTTGAGAACTTATCCAAGATATAAGGTAAAGGTATATGGTCATACTGATAATATACCTATTGGTCCTTTATTAAAATCAAAGTATAAGGATAACTTTGAGCTTTCAAAAGCAAGAGCAAAAGCAGTTGTTGATTATTTTATAAAAGTTGAAAATCTCTCAAATTTAGAATTTGAATATGAGGGTTTTGGAGATAGAGAGCCCATTGCTTCCAATGACACAGAGGAAGGTAGAGCTCAAAATAGAAGAGTTGAAATAATAATAGAAAAGAAATGAAATCACTATTTAAACTTTTTTTAAAGTGGAAAAAAAAATTTTTTTGGGGTATTTTAGCTTTATTAATTGTTGATGCAGCACAACTTATTTTACCACTTGTTATAAGGGAAGTCATCTCAGCAATAGAGAAAGAAAAAGAATTTTTAGCTTTTTTAAAGTATTCTTTATTCATTCTCCTTTTATCCCTTTTTGTTCTTATTTTTAGATTTTTCTGGAGGTATTTTATACTGGGAGCAGGTAGAGAAATAGAGGCTTTTTTAAGAAAAAAGCTTTACGATCATCTTTTAACTCTACATCCTTTCTATTTTTATAAAACCGGTACAGGAAATTTAATGGCACATATAACAAATGACCTTGAAGCTATAAGAATGGCTTCAGGGATTGGAATAGTTGCTTTTTTTGATTTTCTTATAATGGTGACATTTTCCTTTGTTATTATGTTTTCAATATCCTTTAAATTGACTCTTTATGTTTTAATTCCTTTTCCTTTGCTTTCAGTTTCAATGATTTTTTTAGGTCCCAAAATTCATAACTTTTTTAGAAGAGTTCAGGAAAGGTTTTCTGATTTAACTGAAAGTTCCAAGGAAATCATAAGTTCAATAAAAATAATAAAATCCTTTGTTCAGGAAGAAGGAAAATTTAAAGAATTTTATAAGGAAAATGAAAAATATTTAAGGGAGAATATAAATCTTGCTTATGTATATGGTATTTTCCAATCAATGATAATTCTGATTTCAGGTTTTTCAGTCCTTTTTTTAATAATTTTTGGAGGAAAAAATGCTATTTTAGGAGAGCTTTCTCTTGGTGATTTTGTTGCTTTTATTTCCTATCTTGATTTACTTATATGGCCAGTTATGGCTCTTGGTTGGTCCCTAAATATCTTTCAAAGAGGTTCTGCTTCCCTGTTAAGAATAGAACTTATCTTAAAAGAAAAAAATGATATGAAGGATGGGAATGTTAGAATTGATGATAAATTTAAAGGGCACATTAAAGTAAGGAATCTAAATTATAGTTTCAATGGTCATTATAATGTATTAAAAAATATTAACTTAGAAATAAAACCAGGAAGGTTTATTGGATTTACAGGTAAACCAGGTTCAGGTAAATCAACCCTTTTATATTTAATTTCGAGAATTTATGACCCACCTGATGGAACAATTTTCATTGATGATATAGATATAAAACATTACAGGATAAGTGATTTAAGGGAAAATATAATTTTGCTTGAACAGGAACCATTTATATTTTCAGCCACCATAAAAGAAAATGTGCTTTTAGGTTCTAAAAATGGAGTAAGGGAAGATGAGATTGAAAAAGCACTAAATTTATCCCGTTTTATAAAAGATATTGATAATTTTAAAGAAGGGATTTTTACAATTGTTGGTGAAAGGGGTGTCACTCTTTCTGGAGGACAAAGAGAAAGGTTGAGTTTAGCGAGAATATTTTTGAGAAAACCAAAAATTCTTTTAATTGATGATGCCCTATCTTCTCTTGATTTTAAAACTGAAAAAGAAGTTTTTGAAAATATTTTCAGGGAATTTGAAAATATAACTCTTATTGTAGTTTCTACAAGAATACCTGTTTTAATGAGATGTGATGAAATTTATGTATTTGAAAAAGGTGAGATTGTTGAAATGGGAACTCATGAGGAACTTGTAAACAGAAAAGGGTTTTATAATAGTCTTTATGAGCTTCAGACTGCTCTTATAAAAGAGGAGATAAAGGGATAATGGAAGATATAAGACTTTTTAAATATATTTTGAAATTTTTAAGACCCTATATTTTAATTTTATTTTTGACTTTCTTGATGCTTTTGATAACAACAGCTTCAGACATGATTTCACCAATTGTTCTTAAAAATGCAATAGATAAAGGTATTGTTCCCTTTGTAAAGAAAGGTAATTTTAAAGTTCTCTATATGTATTCAATTTATTATCTTATTTTAATATTAATTTCAACTATTTCAACTTATCTTTTCATTTTACTTGTTACCTATGCTGGAAACAGGGCAATGATGGATATGAGAAATTCTTTAATGAAAAAAGTTCTTTCTTTGAAAATAAGTTATTTTGATAAAAATCCAGTGGGCAGAATTGTGACAAGATTAACCAATGATGTTCAGGCTTTAAATGAATTCTTTTCCTCTGTTCTAATTTATCTTTTAAAGGATATTTTTCTCCTTTTTGGAATTTTCTTTTTTATGTTTAAGATGAATAAAATGTTAACATTATCTATCTTGATACTTACACCTTCACTTTTTTTTATTTCTAATATTTTCAGAGAATCAGTTAGAAAGGCATACAGAGATATAAGAAAATATCTTGCTGAGATTAATGCTTTTGTTCAGGAAAGCTTATCTGGTATAAAGGTGATAAATATTTTTAAGAAAGAGAATTTTTTTAAAGAAAAGTTCAATATAATTAATGAAAATCTTTTTAAAAGTAATATTTCTCAGGTTAAAAGTTTTGCTATTTTCAGACCCCTTGTTGATTTTCACGAATTTCTTGCAATTGCTATAATTATTCTTATTTCTTCTCCTATGATTATAAAAGGAAATTTTACAATAGGTTCTCTTGTTGCTTTTATTTCCTATGTAAGGATGGCTTTTAGGCCTATAATGGATCTTTCAGAAAAATACAACATTTTTCAATCAGCTATGGCTGCTCTTGAAAGAATTGACAGTGTTTTTAAAGAAGAGTCAGAAATTAAAACTGGTATAATAAAGGATAAAATAGAAGGGAATATTGTTTTTGATAATGTTTATTTTTCCTATAATAATGAGGACTGGGTTTTAAAAGGGGTGAGCTTTGAAATTAAAAAAGGAGAAAAAGTTGCTCTTGTTGGTCCAACTGGTTCAGGTAAAACTTCAATAATTAACTTACTCCTCGGATTTTACCCATTTCAGAAAGGGAGGATTCTTATAGATGGAATTGACATAAGGGAATATAATTTAGAATTTTTAAGAAAAAATATCGGAATAGTTTTACAGGAAAATTTTATATTTGACGATACGATATTGAATAATATAAAACTTTTTGATAACATTCCTGAAGAAAGAGTAATGGAAGCTGTTAAAAGAAGCTTTCTGAGTGAACTTATAGATAAATTTAAAGACGGTATAATGACAAGGGTAAGTCCTGATTCTCTTTCTGTTGGTGAAAAACAACTTATAGCAATTGCAAGAATTTTTGCCTATGATAAAAAATTAGTTATTCTTGATGAAGCAACGAGCCATATTGATTCATATACAGAACATTTAATTCACAAAGCCCTTCTTGAACTTCTTAAAGATAGAACAAGTATAATAATTGCCCATAGACTTTCAACAATTAAAAATTGTGATAAAATAATTGTAATTTTTAAGGGAAAAATTATAGAAATGGGAACTCATTATGAACTTATTGAAAAAGATGGATTTTACAGCAAACTCTGGAAGGTTGGTAGAGTAGATGCACTTCTCTAATGGCTCTTTCTGATTTATTTTTTCTTTCTTTTTCTCTTATTTCTGCTTCTTTTATATCAATGATTCTTATTTATATGAATCTTTTTAATGAAAATTCCTTTTTCCCAATGACCTTTATTGGTTCTTTAATTTTTTTTAACTTAGGTTTAAAAGGAGTATTAGCACTTTTATTTTTTGTCTTTTCTTCTCTTTTCTGGGGCAGTTTTAGAAAGAATAAACACAAACCAAGAGATTTTAAACAGGTTCTTGCAAATGGTTTTGTACCTACACTTTTATCCTTTTTTGATTATCATCTTTTCCTTTCATCTCTATGTGCTGTTTTATCTGATACATGGTCAAGTGAAGCTGGAATTTCTTTTTCAAAAAGTGCTTATAGTCTTAAAGGTTTTAAAAAAGTATACCCTGGAACAAGTGGTGCTGTATCTGTGGTAGGAACTTTAATGGGTTTAATAGGTGCATTAATTTTTTCTTTTTTTTCTCTTAAAGTTAAATACATAATACCTGTTTTTATATCAGGTTTTATAGGAAATATAATAGATTCCTTTTTGGGTGCTTTTTTTGAAAATAAATTTAATTTTTTTACTTCTGATTTTATAAACTTTTTAATAACAATAGTTTCGCCCCTTATTTTTCTGTTATTTAGATTCTTACAAATCTAAAACATACTCATAACCATCTTCTTTATACCCATAGTATCCTTTTAATAGACGATTTCTCTTAAAACCAAATTTTTCATAAAATTTAATAGCCCTTTCATTTGATACCCTTACCTCAAGAAAAATAAATCTTTTATTTTCTTTTTTTGCCTTTTCTATTAAATTATTTAAAAGAAATTTCCCATAGCCTTTTCCCTGATATTCTTTTTTTATAGCTATATTTTTTAAATGATAACTTTCCTCATATTCACCGGCAATTATATAGCCTATAACTTCATTTTCAATTTCAATGACATAAAAATAATTATCTGGATTTTTTAATTCAAATAAAAAAGAATAAAAAGACCACGGATCAGGAAAAACCTCCTTTTCAATTTTTAAAATTTCAGGAATATCCTTTAATTTTGCCCTTCTCAATAAGGGATTTTTCATAGGGCAAAAAAGAATACAAAAGTTTTATTTTATCATAATCAATTGTTTCCTCAAGCTTTTCTTTATTTTCAATATAATATTCATACATCATTAAAGGATCAATCATTATAATATTATATTCGAAATCTATTTTGACTGGCTCAAAAGTAAAGAGGGGTAAATTATCCTTTATTTCTTTTACAACATAAATTTTATCATCACCTTTTTTTCTGTATAAAAAACCTTCGCCTCCCTTTTTCAAAAAAATTCCAAAATCAGAAAATTTTTTAGATAGTTTATTTTCAACAATATCAAAAGTGTTTAAAGGGATAATCTTTATTTTTCTTGGAATTGCTAAACCAAGAGCAAAGGAAAGACCAACCCTAAGTGATGTGAATCTTCCTGGTCCAATAGTAATTAATATCCTTTTAACTTCGTCAAGATTAAATTCTTTTATAACATCAAAGAAAAAAGTGGAATGGTTCCCTTCTTTTCCTGAGTAATAAATTTTAAAAATTTTATTTTTTTTTAATCCTATTGAAGGAAACCTGGTAGCACTTTCAATAATTATTTCTGACATAAGAGAATATATAAGCCATTCTGTGAAACAATATAAAAATACGGGTAATTTATGTAGCCTGATTCTATGTTTGAGAGATAGTAAATATTTGAATAAAGGTGGATTTCTGAAATATTAGGATATGTTATTAATGCTGAATTTTTTAAAAATATGCCAAAAAGTCTGTTTTCATTTTTTATAATTTTTATGTTTTCTGATAAAGATAGTTGATGAATAAAAATAGGAGCAAGAAGTGGATCACTTATGTAATATAAAAGTAAATAGTAGTTTGAGCCGATTAAAATGTATCTGTTTTTTATTTTTATATTATTTATACCTGAAAAACCTGTCTGAGTTCTGTATAAAAATGAGGGATTTTCAGGCGGATTTAAGGAATATGTTTCAATAAAGGATTCCCCCACTAAATATAGGTTATTAAAACCAATATCAGCATCAAGCACCTGAAAATTCGTTGTTCCTGAATTTAAAATTTCAAAGGAATCTGAATTAATTTTTAAAATCTTAAATCCGTTAAGCAAAATAACGAAAATATAGTTATCATAAAAAAGGACTTCATTAATTGATCCTGAATTCAGGGAAAATTCATCAAGTAAAATCAGATTTGAATTTTGTATTTTAAATAACCCCAGTTTTCTTGGCCCTATATTACCATACGTAACAAAAAGATAAGGTTTCCTGTAATATATTCTGTATGAAAAACTGGGTAGAGTAAAATTATTTATGAAAATTAAATTTCCTGAATTATTGTAATAAACTTCCAGTTGATTCGGAACTTTAATTAAAAATAAAGTGTCATAATAAACATCTATATCCTTATACCAGAACCCACTCATTGAATAAATTAGGTTTAAATTTTCTCTTTTAACATTAAATTTCCACAAATTAGAAATAGATGAATCACCCTTTTTATCGTAAGCGGTAACACGCCAGAAATACTTTACTCCTGAAATTAATGGATTAATAATGTTATAAAAAGTATCAGGTGTTAATATATTAATAATTGGCTTTGAAAAGATAAAGCTTGTATCCAGTTTTACCCTGAAATAAATTGAATCACCATCTGGGTCAAAAGAATGGTATTTTAAAACTGGAGTATGACTTACATCAGTAGCACCATCAGGAGGGTAAGGGTTTGAAGGTGGAAGGGGTTTCTGGTTTAAAGGTGGAGTTAAAAAGTAAAAGATTTTTGAAGTATCCTTAAGTCCAAGTAAATCTCTAACCACTACCTGCCAGTAATATTTTTTGTTATAAAGTAAATTTGATAATGTATATGTAGTATCTTTAAGGTCTTTTACAACAGGTTCTTTGAAGATTGGATAGGGAATTGTATCAAGATAAATTGAGTAAAAAAGGGTATCAAAGGCATCTTTATCCTTTCCCTTAAAAATAAAAGTAACTTGATTGGAGGCAAGAATTGAACCTGAGTCAGGAGAAATTAATTTTATTGAAGGTGGGTGATTACTTGAATATATAAAAAATTTAACATCCTTTGATCTTCCTATATTTCCTGCGAAATCAATTGCTTTTGCATAAACTGTATGCTGAGAAGAATCAGGTGCTGAAGTTCCATCCCATTTAAAGGTGGCAAAATTTCTCTGTGCTCTTCCAAGTAAAATTCCATCAACAAATACCTCTATGTAATCTATACCCTCGTTATCTTCTGCTTTTACTTTAATTTCAATTGTATCTGGGAAAAAGGATTCATTATCTAAGGGAGAAATTATTGATACTCTTGGTGGCTCTTCATCTTTTTTCTTGCAAAATATAATTAATGAAAGTAATATTAAGAAATAAAATCTTTTCATATATTTAATTTTAAATCAGGATAAAGAAGTTTGTAAACCATATAATCAGATAAAACATTTAAAAGATAATTTCTTGTTTCTCTGTAAGGTATATCAAAGAAAATTGAAATTTCATTTTTAGGTATAATTTTCATCCACTCTTTTACTGCATTTTCTCCTGCATTGTAAGCACAAATTCCATAATAAAGTCCAAAAGAGTCAATAAGACTTCTTAAATATTTTACTCCTATTTCTATATTATCTTTAGTTTTAAATAAATTGATATCATTTTTATAAATTTTTTTTGCAGTTTCCTCCATAATCTGCATTAATCCTTTTGCTCCTTTGGGTGAAATTGCTGAAGTATCAAAAAAAGATTCTCTTCTCATAACAGCATATATAAGGGCTGGTTCCAAATTATACTTCTTTGAAACTTCCATAACCTTTTCTCTGTAGGGTGTAGGGAATAAGATTTTTAAAAAGTCTTCATCAAAGCAGGTTTTGTCTTTTTCCCTTAAAAAATTGTAATACTTTCTTGCAAGATTTGTTGAAAAATAATAATTTTTGTTTTCCTTTAAAAATTTTGAAATCTTTAAAATAATTTTGCTATCTTTAATGTTTTTAATTCTTTCATTGATGTCATCTATTAAGTTTAAATCAAGTAAAAGTTTCAATGTGTCAAAAAATGAAGGAAAAATAGTATCGGAAAGTATTCTTTTTATCTCATCATCAGTAATGGTGCATAACCCATAATGAAGGAGAGAAAAATAGGAAAGGGGATTTTCCTTATGGATTTCTCTTATTATTGTGGAATCGTTTTTAATTATGTATTCAATATATTTTGCTCTTATATCTTTTTTATTTAATTTATCTAAACACTCAATTAATTTTTCATAATTTTTTGTATCGTAATAAAAATAAATTATTTCCTCATTGAGTTCATTTTCAATTTCTTTAAAGAGTTCCTCAATTTTCTCTTGGAATTTTTTATTTTTTAAATAAATTAATCTCATTTCCCTTAAAGCCGGTTCTAAAAATTTTGAACTTGAATATAAGTTTCTGTTAAAAGAATTAATAGCTCTTAAGGTATCACCCACATAAAGGTAACATAACCCTTTATAAAAGTTTACTTCATCTTCTTTTTTGTAACCACTTAAAATTGAGTATTTAAAAAATTCAAGAGCTTCTTTGTATTTTTTAAGTTTAAAATAAGCATAGCCTTTATAAAAGTATATCTCAGGATTTTTAGTTTCTATATTTTTAGTTTTTTCAATAATTTCATCCCATCTTTGGTGATTATATAGAACTTTTATTATGTCAAGAAGAGGTTTTTTTCTTTTCATTGCTATTTCAAGTGCTTCTTTACTTTTCCTATATTTTTTAATTATCGTTTTTTCAATCTGTTCTTTTTTATTTAAATCTCCTAATTTTTCATAAAATTTTGATTTTAAATATAAAATTTTTATTTCCCTTTTTAATAAAAATTTTTTATTCTTTTTCTCAAGGATTTTGAAAAATGAATCTGGTTTTTCTATTTTTTCAATTAATCTCATAAAGGCTTCCTCATATAGAGGAGAATTCGGAAATTCTGTTATAATCTTTTCATAATCTCCTTTTAAAAAAAATTCTTTCTCAGGAAAACTTAAAGAATTAAGAATAAAAATTATAAATACTATAATTTTTTTCCTTTCAGTTTATTTAAAAATTTTTCTGCTGAAACTTCGCCTCTTTCCTTTGTAAGATAATTTAAAGCAACAGCCTCCACAAGAACAGAAATGTGTTTCCCAGGATTTAAAGGTAATTCCACATATGGAATATTTATACCAAGGATATTTACCTTTTTTTCCTTAATACCAATTCTTTCAATATCAAGGGTTTCACTCCAGTCTATTAGTCTAATGATAATATCTATTTTAGTTCTTTCAAGACAGGAACTCGGTCCGAAAAGAGAAATTATATCAAGAATTCCTATACCTCTTATTTCAAGAAAAGTTCTCACCTCTCCTTTAAAAGCTTCTCCTATCAAAAAATTTTCAGGATGTTTTATAATTTTCACAAGGTCATCTCCAACAAGTTTATGTCCTCTTTCAACAAGCTCAAGTGAGCATTCCGATTTTCCTATACCACTTCTTCCTATAAATAAAATACCTACATTATAAACATTAACAATGTTTCCATGTAAAACTGTATAGGGAGATAAAAGAAGGGAAAGGATAAAAAAGATTTCTCTCATAAAAAGTGTAGTTGGCTCAGAAACAGAAAAAAGTGGAACTTTGTTTTTTTTAGCTTCTTCTAAAATATCCTCTGGTGGTTTAAATCCCTTTGTAACAAAAATAGCTGGAATTGGATATGAGAAAAATCTTTTTATAGCTTTTTCTCTTTCTTTTTTGTTTAAAGATTTCAAAACAAGGAGTTCAGTTTCACCTATTATTTGAATTCTATCATATAGAAAGATCTCTTCAAAACCTTTAAAAAGAAGTGCAGGTCTATTTAAATCAGCCTGCTGAATGATTGTATTAAAGTTTAATTCCGGTGTATGATTGAGAATATTAAACCTTTCTTTAAGGATTTTTATTAAATTTTTTAATCTTACTTCATTGAAATATACTTTTAAATTTTCAAATTCTTTCACTTTCCCTTTAGCTTTTGCTCGTATTTTTTTAGCTGATTAATTATTTTGTCTTTCAGTTCATCAACAACTGTAAAAAAATCTGAATTAATTGCCTTTGCTTTTAATATTCCCTTTTTTGTAACCTCAATTATGATCTCACCTGAATACTGGCCTCTCTGCTCTTCAAAGATCAAATTTGATTTTATTATGTGGTTTGAAAATCTCTCTATTTTTGATAATCTTTTTTCAATATAATTTTTCATATCTTCCCTTAATTCAAAATTCCTTGCGGTAATGTTTAAATTTATCATGATTAAATTTTTAATTTAAAGGGAATTGAACCCTATTAATTTTAATATAAGATAAGACTTTATTCAATAAAATATAATTTTGCTTCCCTGTGATCAAGTTTTTTAAAATCTTCCACTCCTCCTATAAATCTTACTTTTTTATCATAAAGCCATATAATTTTTGTTGCAACACTCCTTGTAAAATTAAAATCGTGGGTAACAGCAAGCGAGGTTATCTTTTTTTCTTCCCATAGTTTTTTAGTTAATTTTGTTATTTTATCAGCTGTTTCAGGGTCAAGCCCTGTAGTTGGTTCATCATAGAAAATATATTGAGGCTGGTGGACAATGGCTCTTGCAATTGCCCCTCTTTTTTTCATACCCCCTGATAACTCTGAGGGGTAAAGATTTTCATATCCTCTTAGATCGACTGATTCGAGAGCTTCAAGTACTTTAAACTCAATTTCCTTTTTTGTTAACTTATAATGTTCTCTCAAAGGTAGGGCAACATTATCAAAAAGGGTCATTGAATCAAATAAAGCACTTCCTTGAAAAACAAATCCTATTTTTTTTCTCAATTCTGTTAAACCATTTTCATTTATTTTTGTAATTTCTAAATCGTCATAAAATACTGACCCCCTTTCAGGTTTTAAAAGACCAACCATAATTTTAAAGAGAACCGATTTACCAGCTCCACTTTTCCCAAGTATTATTACAAATTCATTATTTTCAACTTCAAAAGTTATATCCTCTAAAACCCAATCAGAGAATTTTTTATAAACATTCTTTACTCTTATCATCCGAATATTAAAATACCAAGTATATAGTCAAGAACAAGAATTAATATTGAGGATAGGACAACAGCTTTTGTTGTTGCTTTTCCAACACCTTCTGCTCCTTTTTCAGAGGAAAGTCCAGCAATTGCACCTGATAGAGTTAAAGCATACCCAAAAAACATTGATTTTAAAAGACCCCCAAATAAATCCTTTGGGAGAAAAAACATCTTTGCTCCTCTTGAAAATTCAAAATAATTTGCAACACCAGTTACATTTGCTATAAACATACCTGAAAAGATGGCAATTGCAACCGATATTGAAGTTAAAAGTGGTAATGAGATTATACCACCTACAATTCTTGGCATTACAAGAAATCTATAAGGATTTATACCCATTACATTTAAGGCATCAATCTGTTCTGTTACAACCATTGTTCCAAGTTCAGCAGCAATCCCCGAACTTATTCTTCCTGCCACTACAAGACCTGTTATTACAGGTCCAAGTTCTATCATAACAGCTTTTGCAACTCCTGAACCTATGTAAATAACAGGAACATAATCTTTAATTTGGTAGGCTGTTTGTATTGTTGCAACCATTCCGACAAAACTGGATGTAAAGATAACAAGCATCAATGAATTATGTCCTATCTCATAAATTTCATAAACAATTTCTCTAAAATATTTTTTAACATATTTAAGTGAAGAAAAAAAGTATAAAGTGGTATAGGATATTTCACTTAATATTTCTAAAAAAGAAAGAATAAATCCTTTAAAAGGGAATACCACTTTCACTTTCTTCAATAGATATAAATTCTCTTCCAGGATTTTCAAATTTCATAAATTCCTTTGTAAAAGTAAGAACAAATCCTCCTACGGGTCCATTTCTATTTTTGGCAACATGGAAGTTAATTAAATTTTCTGAATAGGGTTCAGATGGTTCAAAAACTTCATATTCTTCCCTTTTTTTATATAGGAATAAAACCATATCTGCATCCTGCTCAAGAGCACCTGATTCCCTTAGGTCAGAGAGTTTTGGTGGAGTATCCTCTTCTTTTCTTTCTTCTACTTTTCTTGATAATTGTGAAAGAGCAACCACGGGTATATTTAATTCCCTTGCAAGTTTTTTCAGAGAGTCGGAAATGTAAGCAAGTTCTCTCTGTCTTGTCTCAAATCTGGGACCATGGACAAGCTGAATGTAGTCAATAAATATAATTTTCACTTTGTGTTCCAAAACAGCTCTTCTTGCTTTTGCTCTTAGTTCCTGTATTGAAATGGATGGGGTATCATCAATAAAAATGGGTAAATTTTCTATTCTGCTTGCAGCATCGAGTAATCTTCTTATTTCACTATCCGTTAAGGAATTTAAATTTCTGAATTTCATACTATCTATTTCCGATTCAAGAATTAAAAATCTCATTGCAATTTGTAATTTAGACATTTCAACACTGAAAAGAGCAGAGGGAATATTAAAATTTTTGGCAAGCCTATGCATTATGTTAATAATAAAACTTGTTTTCCCAACAGAAGGTCTTGATGCAACAACTATAAATTCCCCTGGATGAAAACCGCCTGTAATTTCATCAAATTTTGTATATCCTGTTAAAATACCCCTTACACCTTCACCTTCCCTACCTTTTATTTCTGAAATGAAATCTTTAAGTATATCACTTATAGGCAAAAGTCCTTCTCTTATTTTGATCTGTGCAATATCAAAAATTTTTTTGTCAAGATCGTATAATATTTCCTCTGCTTGCTCTTCACCTTTTTCACATCTTTTTATTGTTTCATAAGAGAGTTCTATTGTTTTTCTAAGTATGTATTTTTCAGTCAAAGATTTTATGTAATCATCTATATAAGCAGGATTGATTGCATAATCTTCAAGTTCTGTTAGATACTCAATTCCTCCTATCTTGTCAAGAACATTTTCTTTATCAAGAATCTCAGCTACATTTATTGGATTAATTTTTTTTCTTGAATCAACTACTTTTAAAATTGCACGATAAATGTCTTTATGAGATGGTTCATAGAACATATCCTCTTTTACCTGTTCAAAAGCTTTGTGAGCAGCTTCTTCAGAAATAAAAATTGCTCCAAGAACAGCTTTTTCTATTTCTATATCAAAAGGAATTCTAATTTTTTCCTCTTTCATTAAAAAATTTTACTGTTTCCTTAAGACCTTCTTCAAGAGTCCATTCAGGTTTAAAATTCAATACTTTTTTAGCCTTTTCAATATCAAGAGCAATCCTTTTTATTTCACCTTCTCTTAAAGGTTTATATATAGGGTCTTTTTTATAGTAGGTTAATTCCTTCAATTTTTTAAATATTTCATTTATATTAGTTTCTATTCCTGTTCCAATATTAAATATTCCTGATTTTCCCTTTAAAACATATTCAGTTGCTAAGTAATTTGATTTTATTACATCACTTATATAAATAAAATCTCTTGTTTGAAATCCATCTCCGTAAATATAAACTTCTCTGTTGCTTAACATTCTTTCTGTAAATATTGCAATCACACCTGCCTCACCAAAAGGATCCTGTCTTGGGCCGAAAACATTGCTATATCTCAATGAAACAAAAGGTAATTTTTTTGAATAAAACATTCCATACATTTCACATGTTTTCTTTGAAATTCCATAAGGACTTAAAGGAAAGGAGGAATATTCTTCTTTTACTGGTAATATTTCTGGTTCACCGTAAACTGTTCCACCTGAGCTTGCAAATATAAATCCTTTTACATTATATTCTACTGATTTTTTAAGGAGTATAAGTGTTCCTTTTATATTTACTTCCATATCCTTTAATGGATTTTTTACTGATTCAATAACAGAAGACTGAGCTGCGTGGTGATTTACAATTTCAGGTTCAAATTTCTTAAAAATTTTTTCAATTCTTTCTTCATCCTCTATTGAAACATTTTCAAAATCTGCTTTTTCGGGAATATTTTCCTTTTTTCCTGTGGAGAGATTATCAATAATCAAAACTTTATAACCCATATTAAGGTAGAGTTCAGAAATGTAAGAACCTATAAAACCTGCTCCACCGGTTACAATTACACGCATTTTATTTTAATTTAATTAGTTTAAACTTGTGATATTTTTTATTTTTATCCTTGACTAAAATGAAAATATTGCCTCTTTTTAAATTTAAAATGTTTATTCTATTCTCTTCTTTTAAAATATCAAAATCTATTTTTCTACCTGTTATGTCAAAAATTTTAATTTCCTCTATTTTTTCAGAAGGTGAAAGGATTAATTTATTTTTACTGATGAAGGCTCTTATTTCGTCTGTAATAGAGGTTAAATTTTTTTCTTTTATTTTTGTAAATGATCCACCTATTAACTTCCATCCTGAGAGAGGATTGTTATAAAAATCAAATATAAAATTATCAAGAAAATAAACTGTGTCTCCGGGTCTTACAGATGGTTTACCTCCTTCTTGTGAAAAGAAAACAAAAATATATTTATCATAAACTAAAATATTTCCTATCTCTCCAAAACCTGAAAGCCAGGAATGATTTTTAGATAGTTTGAAAACACTGTTAATGTTAAATTTATTTATTTGATGGAGTGTAAAAATGTTCTCTGAAAAGTAAAAGGCAATAAAATCATCATAATCAATTGAGGTATCTGGATAGGAATTATCATAGGCAAGGATACTATCACATACAGGATTTTTTAAGTCAAAACTTCCTTCAATTTTAGCTTTCCCGTAGGCAATATTACCTTTTATATCAAAAATTCTATACCCTTTTACAAATATAGTATCATAGGTATAGATCTTTGAATCAGAACCTGTAAAAACAAACACAAGGGTTTCAGGAGTTAACCAACTTGTATAAAAATAATTACCAAAGTTTCCGTTGATTTTAAAACCAAAGAAAGAATCGACATTTGAAAAATTGATATTAGGTCTATTTGTAGGTTCATTAAAAATTAAAATTAAAGAATCTCCATTTTCTATTCCATCACCAAGAACATTTCCTTCTTTTGCAATGGCTTTAATAAGTTTTGGTCCCTTTACATCATCAAAACTTCCTGTTATTACTACTTTTGATTTTTTCCAGAAACCAAATCTATCCTCCATTTTTGTAAGAACAGTGTCTCCAATAGATACAGTAGGATAATTATTTCCTGAATAGGCAAGGTAAATTCTGAGAGTTTCTCCATTTAAAGACCATAAAGCCCCTCCAAAATCTCCATAGGAATTTAACCAGGAGTGATTATTGGATAATTTAAAGAGTGTATCTACATTATACTTATTTACCTCTAACTTTGATGTTGGTTCATTGAATATGAAAATTACATGGTCATCAGGGTCTTTTCCATCCTGCTGAAAGGTTCCGTCATTTGCTTCTGCTTTTAAAACTTTTGGACCTACTGTGTCTTCTTCATAATAAATTTTTATATAATCTATGTAAGGTGAAAATTCTGGATTTGATGTAAATAGTTCTAATTTATATTGAATGAAAGTATCAAGGGGATTTATGTAAATATAATTTGAAAGTGAGGATGTATCTGAAAATAGTGGTGGTATTGCTGAAAAAGGAACTGTATCATTAACATTATTGAAACTTCTGAATCTAACACTGAAACTTCCCACTGGATTACCTTTTATTTTATATCCCTTAATATGAACCGGTCCATTTCTTCCCTTTATTTTTATAAAATTTGAAGTTAAAGTGCCTTTTCTCTGATATTTTGATTTAAATAACCTTGGTTTATAAGATGTTCCGATAAGGATTTCATTTTTTTTATATCCAATCCCTGTATTTGGAATTAGACTTCCAAGATTTGAGTAATGGTCAAGGGTTTCAATAAGATTCCATTTTACTCCATCATAGGAGGCATAGATTCTTCTCTTAGGATTTGTATTTTCACCATAAGTTAAAAGATAGATAATTCCACTTTTTGATTTAAATATATCAAAAATTGTTAAATCTGAATTCTGGAATGTAACATAATAATTATTATTTTTTATCAAATAACAGGCAGTAGGAAGATTACAGGCAAGGATAAGATTATTATTTTTCTCTGATAAGACTCCGCCTATTACACTTTTGGATGGTAAAAGTGGTGATATTGGATAAAAATTCACATCATCCAGAGTTTCATATACAACTGTTCCTGTTCCATCACCTTTAATAACAGCAATTCCAAGACCATTTTTTGTTTTAAATAGAGTTCTGGCATCAGGTTCCTGACCCGGAACTGAAGGGAACTGATATACACTCTCCCATACATTCTGGGCTTTTATATACCTGAAAATCCTTCCTCTATTAGTGGAGCAATACATTTTAAAAGGTGAAAATATTAAAAAATCAGAGAAGTCGTGTCCTGCAACATAGGGTGTGTTACTTGTCCAGGAAAAATTTTGGGGTGGTAGATTTTTTAATTCATTAGAATAAAGAATCCATCCTGCACTTGATTTTGAACCAACCCATAGATTGTTGCCATAGTCTTTTGTAAAGTAAAATCTTCTAATTAAATTAAAATTAGTATAAGGTGAATAAAAAATCCTCCCTGATGAAAAACTGAGGGAGTCAAGGGTATAAAAAACTTTTAAATTTGCCTGAGTGGATGCATAATCAAAAATACCCACAAAAACTGTATCTTCTGATTTTATTCCGATTCCCTTTACTTCATCTCCTCCAATATCAAAAATTGTAGAACTATTTATAAGAATTAATGAATCTTTTGAAATAAAAAGAGAATCTCCTGATACAAAAGGATCTATCTGAAAGCCGTTTAAAAAAGTTTTTAAAGTATCATTATTGATTATTGAGGTATCTCTTCCGCCTTCCCATGTATCCTGAATAATAAAAGATAGGGAAATTAAAATATTTATTATCAACTTTTTATTTTCTTAATTTCTTCGGTTAAGGCTGGAACTATTTCAAATAGGTCTCCTATAATTCCATAATCAGCAATTTGAAAAATAGGTGCATTTGGATCTTTATTAATAGCCACTATAACTTTACTTGTTCTCATTCCTGCGAGATGCTGAAGTGCTCCTGAAATTCCACAGGCAATATACAAATTAGGTGAAACTGTCTTACCTGTTTGACCTACCTGATGGGAATGATCTATCCATCCAGCATCAACAGCAGCTCTTGAAGCACCTACTGCTGCTCCAAGAACTTTAGCAAGCTCTTTTAATGGTTTAAAACCTTCTGGACCTCCAACCCCTCTTCCTCCTGAAACAATTATTTCAGCCTCTGCAACATCTATCTCTTCTTCCTGTTTTTCTTTGATTTCAACTATTTTAATTTTTTCTTCTGCATTTGTTATTACCTTTTCAAATCTCCCAGTTTTTGGATTTTCTGAAATCTGAGCTACATTAGGTCTTACTGAAATTACAAATTTTTCTCCTATAACCTTTTCCCAGACAAAAGCTTTTCCAGCTAAAACTGGTCTTTTAAAAATTAAATTTCCGTTTTCTTTTTTAACTTCAACAATATCCTGAATAAGAGGTAAATCTAAAAGAGCAGATATACCTGCAGCAATTATTCTCCCGGTATTTGAAGCTGGAAAAATAAGCACTTTAAAATCTTTATCTTTTAAAAATTCATAGAGAGAATTTATTATACCTTCTTCTGATTCAATTTTATTTTTATTTGATATCAGATAAAGAAAATCAACTCCATATTTGAAAGCTTCCTCTTTTTCCACATTATCACCTATTGTAAAGGCAATTATTTCTCCTTCAAAATTTTTCACTCCAAAGTTTATAAGTTCAAGGGAATGTTTTTTTATTTTTCCCTCCTTATTTTCAAGATAAATTCCTATCATTTTAAAACCTCCTTTTATAAAATTTTTGCTTCTTCTTTTAAAAGTCTAACAAGTTCCTTAACATTATCTGGGAAAGGTAAATTTATAATTTTACCAGTTTTTTTAGTTGGAGGAGCTTCATATCCGAGTGTTTCTATTTTTTTATCAGTTAAATTTTGAGGGAATATTTCCTCTATATTTTTTTTCTTTGCCATCATAATACCTCTTAAAGAAGGATACCTTGGTTCAAACTGACACTTATCAAATATAATAAATGAAGAAAGGGGAAGTTCAAAAATTGCAAGACCCTTTTCTGTTTCCTTTGTAACTTTTAAATTACCATTTGAGAGTTCTATGTTTACTGCCCCATATATATAAGGTTTTTGGAGTTTTGTTGCAATATAAATATGGACATAGTTTCTTTCATCATCAACTGCTTTTTTTCCGCAAAAAATTGTATCAGGATTTTCTTTTTTTATTTCTTCAATCAATAAATTTGCAATCTGAATTGGGTCAAGTTCTGAAGGATCATTAACCTTTATAAGTTTTGCTCTATCAGCTCCCATTGCAAGACCATGCCTCAATGTTTCTTTATATTCTTCATTACCCAGAGATAAAAGAACAACTTCCCCCTCCCCTTTTTTCTCTTTAATTCTTAAAGCAGCTTCTAAAGCATATTCATCGTAAGGATTCATAACAAAGGGAATATTTGAAAGTTCAAGCCCACTTCCATCTGATTTAACTTTTATTGGGACTCCTGTGTCAGGGACTCTTTTTGTTAAAACTAAAATTTTCATAATCCCTCCTTAATTAATAAGGGAATGTAACCCTTCATATTACAATTTTAGAAAGATTTCCATATTTTTTAAAAACTTCCCATACTCTTTTTAGTAGATTGAGCCTATTTTCTCTTATTTCTTTATTATCAGTCATAACAAATACATTGTCAAAAAATTTATCAATTGGATCTCTTAATTTTAAAAGTTCTCGAAAGGCATCTTCAAAATTTTCTCTTTCAAGATTTTTTATAAAAAGAGGTTCTATTTCCCTTAAAGTATTATAGAGTACTTTTTCTTCTTCCTTTTCAAATAGATTTTCTTTTACTCTTCCATTTGTTTTTTCATTCTTTATAATGTTAAATACCCTTTTTTGTCCTATTATTACCTTTTCAAAAGTTTCCCATTCCTTTTCAAGGAATTCCTTCAGTACAGAGGCTTTTTTATAAATTATATAAAGATCCTTTGTATCACTCTCTATTATTGCGTCAACTATATCGTATCTTATACCTTTAAACTCTTCAAGGAAATTTTCAAATCTTTTTAGAATTTCTAAAGTTATTTCTTCTTTATTTGATTTTATTCTAATTTTTTGATTTTCAAAAAGGTTTAATGAAAACTCAACTATTTTTTCAAGGTCAAACTTGATTTGCTTTTCTGTAATAAGATAAAAAATAGAATAAAGATTTCTTTTTAAACCCATTGGATCTTTTGACCCCTTTATTTTATAACCACTTACAAATAAAGCACAAGCTGTATCAATCTTATCTGAGAGAGAAATCAAAATCCCCTCATTTGTTTCTGGTAATTCATCCTTGTAAAATCTTGGTAATCTATATTCTCTAAGAATTTTTATAGTTTTTTCATCCTTTTTCTGGATTCTTGCATATTCTGATGCTATAATACCTTCAAGTTCTGTAAATTCTTTTCCATCCCTTACCATTTCAGTAGTAAGGTCAGTTCTTAAAAGTTCTATAATTTTTTCAAGGAATTCTTTATTCTCAGAAATTTTAATATTTGAATTATTGATAAAATAATTAAAAAGTGATTTTACCCTTAAATTTTTATCATAAATACTTCCCAATCCCTTAATCCAAACTATTTCTTTAAGCAAATTTATCCTTTCTTCAAGGAGAATTTCGTTATCTCTTTCTATATAAAACTTAGCATCTTCCAGTCTTGCAATAAGAACATCTATTAATCCCTTTTTAATTATATTTTCTTTTTCTTCCTTATTATTTATAACAGCTATAAAGTAAGGTAAGATTCTTTTATCTTTTGATGTAAGGGGAATATATCTTTGATGGGATTTCATAGCAGTAAAGATTACTTCTTTTGGAATTTCTAAATATTTTTCAGGAAATTCACATAATATTACACCAGGATATTCCACAAGACCTGTAAGTTCTTCTAAGTGATTATCATCAATTACGGGTTCTGCATTTAATTTTTCGCATATTTTATTTATTTTCTCAAGAATTATTTTTTTTCTTTCCTCAAAAGAAGGCACTACTCCCTCTTTTTTTAAAGCTTCCTCATATTCATCTATATAATTTATTTCAATAATTTTATTACCATATAATCTGTTTCCCCTTGTTTTATTAGAGGTTTTAACAGGGAGAGAAAGTTCAAGAATTTCCTTATTCCATAAAGATAATATCCATCTTATCGGTCTTGCAAAGGTAAGGTTTTCACTATTCCATTTCATCTTTTTAGGAAAGGGAATTTTCTTTATAATCTCAACTATGTTCTCTTTTATTATATCCCTTGTATCTCTTCCTCCCCTTTTTACTTTAATAAATACATATTTTTTTCCTTCTATTTCTTTTATAAAAATTGATTTTTCATCACTTTTATTACTTTTGAGAAATTTTTTTAATACTTCACTTTTTTCTCCTTTTTCATTAAAGGCAATATTTATTGGTGGACCTTTTATTTCTTCTTCGTATTCTTTCTGTTTTTCTGATATTTTTTCAATGAGTATAGCAAGCCTCCTCGGTGAGCCAAAAACTTTTATATTTTTAAATTCAATTTTTTCTTCTTTAAATAAATTTTCAAATTCTTCTTTAATTTTTAAAACAGCAGGTTTTATTGAAAAAGGTGGTAATTCTTCTGTTCCGATTTCAAGAAGATAATCAGCCATTTTTTTCTATATACTTTTTGGCTACAGTGTTAGCAAGTCTTCTTATTCTTTGAATCATCATCTGTCTTTCAGCAGGTGATATAACACCTCTTGCATCCAGGATATTGAAAGCATGGGAAATTTTAATAACTCCATCATAAGCAGGCATAATGAGGTCCTTTTCAATTAATTTTTCAGTTTCCCTGTACATTTCTTCAAAAAAGTTTTTCCATAAATCTGGATTTGCTATATGATAATAATATTCAGAGAATTCCCTTTCATTTTGGAGGTAAATATCTCCCCATTTAATATTCTCATTCCAATCTATATCAAAAATAGACTTTTTGTTCTGTAAAAACATTGCAATTCTCTCAAGTCCGTAAGTAATTTCACAGGTAATAGGGTCAAGGTCTATTCCTCCTATTTGCTGGAAGTAAGTAAATTGTGTGATTTCGAGTCCATCAAGCCATACTTCCCATCCAATTCCCCAAGCTCCGAGAGTTTCTGATTCCCAGTCATCCTCAACAAATCTTACATCATGTTCTTCAATTTTAATTCCCAGTGTCCTTAAAGAATTAAGATAAATTTCCTGAACATCTTCTGGAGGGGGTTTTAGAACTACTTGGTACTGGAAATACTGCAAAACTCTATTGGGGTTATCTCCGTATCTACCGTCCTTTGGTCTTCTTGTTGGTTCAAAGTAAGCACATTTCCAGGGTTTTTTACCCAAACATCTTAAAAAAGTGGCTGGATTAAAGGTTCCAGCCCCCACTTCAGAATTATAGGGTGTAAAAATAATACAGCCTTCTTTTTTCCAGAATTTATTCAGATTTTCAATTATTTCCTGAAAATACATGATTTAAATTTTATAATAAGTATTGATTTTCTATCAAAGAGGGGGTATAATTAATTCCAAGAGAAAGTAAAAGGGTTCAAATCCCTTGTTCAATTTTAAGGAGAACTAAAATGTTTGAAAAGGTTTCTGAAAAGGATGTCTCAAAGGCTATTACTATTTCTTTTTTAAAAATGTTTGAGGGAGTTATTGAAAGTGATGTTATAGTAGTTGGAGCAGGACCCGCAGGTTTAACTGCAGCGCGAGAATTAGCAAAAGAAGGTTTAAATACCCTTGTAATAGAAAGAAATAATTATCTTGGTGGAGGTTTCTGGCTTGGTGGATTTTTTATGAATAAGGTCACCTTCAGGGCTCCTTCTCAGGAATATTTGAAGGAAATAGGTATAAAATTTGAGGAGATAAGTCCTGGTCTTTATGTTACTGATGGAGCTCAAGCTTGTTCAAAATTAATTGCAGCTGCAAGTGATGCAGGTGTTAAATTTTTACAACTCACAAAATTTGATGATGTTGTTATCAGAGAAGATAATGGGACTCCAAGAGTTTCTGGTGTAGTTGTAAACTGGTCACCTGTGGAGGGTTTACCAAGACAAATCACCTGTGTAGACCCTATTGGTCTTGAATCAAAGTTTGTTATAGATGCATCAGGACATGATGCTTTTGTGGTAAAATCCCTTGAGCAGAGAGGTTATATAAAGTTAAAAGGTTTAGGTGCAATGTGGGTTGAGGCTTCAGAGGATGCTGTTGTTGAACACACAGGAGAAGTTTTTCCAGGTCTTATAGTAGCAGGAATGGCAGTTGCTGAAACTTTTGGTCTCCCAAGGATGGGTCCAACTTTTGGAGCAATGTTACTTTCAGGTAAAAGGGCTGCTGAAATAATTATAGAAAAGATTAAAACAGGAGTAAGGGTTTAGCAATTGCAGAAAAGGGAAACCCTAAGCACTTTTATCAAAAGGCTTATATAATTTTCCTTGAATTAGATGATAAAAAAATTAAACCTGGTAGACTTCCTTTATCTAATTTTAATGGGAAATATATTTACATAGGTTCTGCAAATGGAAAGTCTGGTTTTAAAAGAGTAGAAAGGCATATAGAACTTTCTGAGGGTAAAAGGAAAAATAAAAAATGGCATATTGATTATTTGCTTACTGAAGGGAAAATAAAATTTATTATTTTGATTGAAAAAGAAGAAAAGGAAAAACTTGAATGTAAACTGGCAAAAATTTTTTCTAAAGAATTTGAAATTCCACTTAAAAAATTCGGTTCAACAGATTGTAAATGTAAATCTCATTTATTCAAAATATCATAAAATTCTTTTACCATTAGGAACTTTTCTATCAGGTTGTATTAAAACTACCTCGTTATTGTCAAGGATAACACCAAGAATTAAACATTCAGATATAAAATTTGCTATTTTTTTAGGAGGTAGGTTATAAACTGCTATCACCTGTTTATTTAACAGGTCTTCTTTTTTGTAAAGTTTTGTTATCTGTGCGCTTGACTTTTTGATTCCCAATTCACCGAAATCAATCCATATTTTATAGGCAGGTTTTTTAGCTTCAGGGAAATCTTCTACCTTAACTATTGTTCCAACTCTTATTTCAATTTTTTCAAAGTCTCTGTATGTTACTTCTTCCATTTTTATTTTTTTAAATCTTCAATTCTTCTAAAAAATCTTTTAAAACTATAGCATTATTCATTTTTTCATTTCTTGCTGAATAAAGTAGTGTGATAATTCCAAATTTTCTTTCATATTCCTTTATTTCCTTTAATAACTCTATTTTATTTTTCAGTTCTTCTTTATAAAGTTTTTTAAATTCATCCCATTTTTCGAGTTTATGTCCAAAACTTTTTCTGAGTTTATCAGAAGGAGCGATATCCTTTAACCACAGATCAATTTTTGATTTTTCTTTTGAAACTCCTCTTGGCCAGAGTCTATCAACTAAAATTCTAAATCCGTCATTCTTTTTAATTTTATCATAAATCCTTTTTAATTTTATCATTATTTTATTATACTATAAATCGATGAGAAAAATTTATCTATATAAAGTGAATTATGAAGGTATAAATTTTTTGGAAATTAAGGAATTTTTTGAAAGGGAAGGTTTTGAAGTTTTCCTGGAAGAAGACCCTTTTTTAAAACTTGAGGGTGAAGAATTAAATAAAAAGGCAGAATATTTAGCAAAAATAAGGGTTCTTGATCCTTTGAAAAAAACTTTAAACGAAAATCCTTTTCCAGTTGAAGTCGATTATGAAAAAAGAAATTTAAAGAGTTTGAAAAGGAAAAAAGGGATTGTTTATGATGGTTTAAAATTTTTGAAAATATACAGTGAATTTATTAAGCCGTCGCAAAGAAATCTTGAAACTTCTTTTACATTTTTCTTTACTGATCAACTTTTAGCCACTTATTCAGACAGATGGCATTTGAGGGTTATAATATTTTCCTTTCCTGTTGTGATTTCAATTCCAGGGGTAATTTATGCACCAGCAAAGGATAGGGATTATTATATTGCAGAAAGTTTAAAGTCTTTGCCCACATATAAGGATTACTATTTAAGAGAAGGTGATGAAAGATTGACAAGGATTTTAATAAGTTATGTTATTCAGGGCATATTTTTTTATAACTCAGTTTTGAAGAAAAAAGAGTTCAGGTTCTGTGATAATGTAAATTGTATTTTGTATAACAGTCATTTTCAGAGAGAAGTTATAAATGCTCAGTATAATTTAAGTTTCTGTGAATTACATAAAAAAGATTGGGATAAAATAATTAAATATTAATCTTTTATCATTTTGGGTGGATACTACCATTCCCAGCACCTTCATTACTTCTCCATCATATGTTATTAACGATAATTTAAGAAATTACTTCAAATTCTAATTTTTCCTTATTACCTTTTATTTTTATTTTATTTTTTTCATTGATTTTTCCTTCTATAATCATCTTTGCTATTTCATTTTCCACATATTTTGAGATTATCCTTTTTAAAGGTCTTGCCCCAAATAAGGGATCATACCCTATAGAAATTAAAAATTCCTTTGCAGATTCTTCAAAAATTATCTCTATTCCTTTTTCCTTTAAAGAATCCTTTAAGGGTTCTATTTCAAGCTCGAGTATTTTCTTTAAATCTTCCTTTGAAAGTGGTTTGAAGACTATGATTTCATCAATTCTGTTTATAAATTCAGGAGGCAAAGTTCTTTTTAAAAGATTTATAACTCTTAATTTTTTACTCTCAAAATCTATTTCATCTTCAAGAAGAATATCAGAACCTAAGTTACTTGTCATTATAAAAATAGTATTCTTAAAATCAACAGTTCTTCCATGAGAATCTGTTAGCCTTCCTGCATCAAAAACCTGTAATAATATGTTTAAAACTTCAAGATCTGCTTTTTCTATCTCGTCAAGAAGTATAACTTGATAAGGTCTTCTCCTTACTGACTCAGTTAAAAGTCCTCCTTTTTCATAACCTATGTATCCTGGAGGAGCACCGATAAGTTTTGATACTGAATGTTTTTCCATATACTCCGACATATCAATCCTTAAAAGTGCATCAGGGTCTTTAAATAAAAATCTTGCTAACTCCCTTGCAAGATGTGTTTTACCAACACCTGTTGGACCTAAAAATAAAAATACTCCTATAGGTTTTGACTTGTTTGAAAGTAAAGCTCTATTTCTTTTAATAGCCTCGGAAACTGCTTTAATAGCTTCATATTGACCTATTACTCTGTTTGAAAGCTCTTCTTCAATCTTCAAGAGTTTTTTTATCTCCTCCTCAACAAGTTCTGAAGCAGGGATTCCAGTTATTTTTTCTACAATTTTGGCTATATCATTTTTGTCAACTTTATCATCAAACTTTGTTTGTTTTTCCCATTCTTTTTTCTTTTCTTCATAAATTTTTTGATATTTTTCCAGTTTTTCCTTGATTATTTTAGCCTTTTCATAATCCCCATACCTTGCTAAAGTTTCTCCTTCTTCCTCAAGTTTTTCAATTTCCTCTTTCAAGGATTTTAAATCTTCGGGCATTTCAGAGAGTTTCATTCTTACATAAGCACAGGCTTCATCAAGTAAATCTATTGCCTTATCAGGTAATTTTCTTCCCTGAATGTATCTTGCAGATAACTTAGCAGATGCTTCTAAGGCTTCATCAAGAATTTTCACCTTGTGATGTTCCTCGAACCTATTTTTTAGACCTTTAAGTATCTCTATAGTTTCTTCTATGCTGGGTTCATCTACATAAATAGGTTGAAATCTTCTTTCAAGGGCTCCATCCCTTTCAATGTGTTCTCTATATTCATCAAGGGTTGTTGCTCCTATCACTCTTAACTCTCCTGAAGCAAGAGATGGTTTTAAAAGATTAGCTGCATCTATTGCACCTTCAGCAGCACCTGCTCCAACGATTGTGTGTATTTCATCAATAAATAAAATTATTTCTCCTTTTCTCTTTTTGACCTCGTCTATCACAGCTTTAAGTCTTTCTTCAAACTCACCTCTAAATTTTGTTCCAGCAAGAAGTGCTCCCATATCAAGTAGAAGTATTCTTTTTTCCTTTAAGGGATCAGGAACCTCTTTTTTCACAATTCTGTGTGCAAGTCCATTAACTATTGCAGTTTTTCCGACTCCTGGTTCTCCTATTAAAACAGGATTATTTTTTGATTTTCTCAAAAGAACCATTATAACCTTTTCAATTTCCTCGTCTCTACCTATTACAGGGTCAAGTTTACCGGATTTTGCAAGATTTGTAAGGTCTATTGTAAATCGCTCAAGTGCCTTGTATTTGGTTTCTGCCTGAGGGTCTAAAACCCTTTGAGAACCTCTTATTTCATAAATTGCCTTATAAACTTTTTCTTTATCAATGTGATAATCTCTTAAAATTTTTCCTGCTTCTCCATCTTTCTTTTCAACAATTCCAAGGAAAAGGTGTTCTGAGGCAATATATTCATCTCCCATTCTTTTTGCTTCTTCTTCAGCAATTTTGAAAACATCATTGAGTCTCGGAGTTATATAAATTTGATTAACAGGATAAGGACCGAATTCTATCTGAGGCATTTTTTCAAGGCTTCTTTTAAGTCTTTCCCTGACGATCTGTGGTGATACTCCAAATTTACTTAAAATTTCAGAAACAGGTGAGTTATCTGTATCTAAAAGACCTAAAAATAGATGTTCTACATCCAGTTGAGTGTGTTTTAAGTCAATTAGAATATTCTGTGCTTTATAAATGGCTTCTTTTGCGTTATCAGTAAATTTTTCAATTCTCATTTCCTTATCCTCCTTTATTTCTAAAATAAATAACTTTAAAATCTTTAATTTGCAAGGTAAATTGCATATAAAGTAAAATCTATTATGATTTTATATTTAATCTTTTTAATTTTTGAAATACCCCTTAAAGAGAATTATTATTTAAAAGGTGATTTACTATCAACTCCTCATTCTTTTGATATACTTTCCTATGATCTTTCCTTATGGGTTGATGTTTATGCTGAGACTATAGGAGGAAAAAATATTGTTAAATTTATGAGTAAAAAAAATGGACTTGATAGTATTTTTTTGCACCTTCATCCTCAACTTAAAGTGGATAGCATTTCAAATTCATCCTATTTTTCCCATCTAAATACAGGAATATTGAGCATAAAACTTTTAAATCCTCTCGATTCTGGGTTTATAGATTCTGTTTCCATATTTTATCACGGTTATCCTTCCAGACAGGGAGGAGTTGGTTTTATTTTTATTCCTTCAATTCATCAGGCTTATAGTTTTACTGAACCAGATGGAGCAAGGAACTGGTTCCCCTGTTTTGATGAACCTTCTGAAAAGGCTAAAGTTTCTTTTCATATTCAAGTTCTTGATACTTTTGTTGTGGCTTCAAATGGTCTTCTTGATTCAGTAAAACAGATTGGTAATACAAAAATATATCACTGGAAAACAAATTATGATATTTCCACATACCTAATGGCTGTTGCAATTTACCCTTATAAAATATTGAATGATACATGGAATTCTATGCCTATAATGAACTTTGTTTATCCCTCTGATTCTGCGCCAGGAAGGTTATCTTTTCAAAAAGTGCCGGAAATGTTAACTTTCCTCTCTAATAAATTTGGTGAGTATCCCTTTAAAAATGAAAAATACGGAAATGCTGAAGTAAATGCTTATTATTTTGGTGCAATGGAACACAATACTATTGTTTTTGTTGATGATTATTATGTAAGATACCCCGGTTATTTTTCTGAAATGGTTCATCTTCACGAAATGTCCCATCACTGGTTTGGAAATTCTGTTACATTGAAGGAATGGGCTGATATATGGTTAAATGAAGGTTTTGCCTCTTACTGTGAAGCCTTATGGAATGAATATAATTATGGATATTCCTCTTATCTAAGTTATATTCATTACTTTCAACAAAATGTTATAAACAGTTCTCTTGAATGGATTTCTCCTATATATAACCCTCTTTACCTTTTTTCTGTTATTACTTATGATAAGGGAGCCTGTGTTTTACATATGTTGAGATTTCTTATAAATGATGATACATTATTTTTTAATGCTTTAAGGGATTATTATTTAAATTTTAAATATAAAAATGCATCAACAGAAGATTTAAGACTTTTTCTTGAAGCAAGGACTGGATTTAATCTTTATAAGTTTTTTGACCAATGGGTTTATAAAGTAGGTCATCCTAAAATAAAATGGAGTTATAATGTAGTATCTGATACATATTTTATAAATATTAAGCAGACCCAGGATACACAGAATTATAATACAAGTATTTTTAATTTTCCTTTTGAAATTGGTTTTGTTAGGAGTATAGGTGATACATTTTTTGTTAGAGTTAAAGATTCCCTTCAGAATCAGATTTTTAAAATTTATTTAGGATTTACTCCAGCTTCTATTCTAATTGATCCAAGGAGACATATTCTTATGGAAAAAACCTATGTTGGAATTGGAGAAGATTATGTAAAAAATGAAAGTGAGGACAGAATAAAGATTTACTTTAATAAAGAATATTATACTTTGCCCTTGAAAAGTGATTATGATATAAAAGTTTTTTCTTCTGAGGGGAGAGAAGTTCTGAGAAAAGATTTAAATAATGTTTTTAGCTTTAGGTTAAATAAATCTGGTAATTACTTTGTTCTTATTAATAAAGGGAAAAGAGTTTATAAGTTTAAATTATGGAATTTAAAATAAAAAGGTCAATTATTGTTTACAACCCTAAAAAAGAAAATGTTAATTCTATCATAAAAAAAATTGAAAATTTTTTTAAGGAAAAAAAAATAGAATTAGAACTTACTTCTGAACCTGAAAAATTAAAAAAAAGAGATTTTGATATTGTCATAACTCTTGGTGGTGATGGAACACTTTTAAAAGCAGTTCACTATTTTCCTGATTCTATTTTTCTTGGTGTTCATATGGGAAAAGTTGGTTTTTTATGTGATGTAAATAAAGATAAGATTGAAAGTTATCTTGAAAAAATTATAAAAAATGAGTTCTCTATTCTTGAGAGGGAAACAATTTTTATAGAATGGGATAACAAAAAATGTTTTGCACTCAATGACCTTTTAATCAGAAACGAGCCATCAGGAAGAATTATGGAATTTGATCTTTTAATTGAAAATGTTAAGTTCTTCTATTCTGCTGACGGGGTTTTAATATGCACTCCAACAGGTTCAACTGCTTATAATCTTGCTTTAAATGGTCCAATTCTTTACTATGATCTTAAGGGTTTCTGTATAAATGTTATTGCCCCTTTTAATGTAAACGCAAGACCAATTGTTGTTCCTTCTGGTAAGAAGGTTTATATTATTCCAAAGGGAAAAACTAACATACCCAAATTATGGGTTGATGGTCAAATGGAATTTGAATTGCCTCTTAACAAAAAAATTTTAATCTCAAGTGGTGAAATAAAAATAAAGTTTATAAGTTTTAAAGATAAGGGAAAGAGTATATATAAAAGATTAAAGGAAAAGTTTAATTTTTAAATATGCTATTATACCTTCATCTTAAAAATTACATATTAATAAAGGAAATAGAACTTTCCTTCAAGGAAGGATTTATATGTTTCACAGGAGAAACAGGTGCTGGAAAATCAATGATTCTTGAATCCCTTTTGCTCTTAAAGGGTGAAAGAGTTGACTGGAGTATATTTGAAGGTTTGAAGGAAGTTTATGTTGAGGGTATTTTTAAATTTGAACCTGATAAAGAAATTTTTGATAAATATGAAATTCCTGTTGAAGAAGAAATATCTGTTCAAAGAATACTTTATCCTGAAGAGAAAGTTTCTAAAATAAGAGTTAATGGAGTCCCTGTATCTTTATCTATACTGAAGGAGATATTTGATAAGATAATTGAAATTCATGGACAGAGTTCTCAGTTTTACTTTCTTAATAAAAGAAATTACCTTGATATAATTGATAGATATTCTTTTATAACAGAAGAAAGTGAAAAATTTGAAAAACTTTTTAATTCTTACAAAAAAAGTTTAAAAGAATACAATGAACTTCAAAAGGATTTTGAGAGAATATTAACAATGAAAGATTTTATGGAACATTCAATAAAAGAAATGAAAGAAATAGATATTGAGAATATTAATGTAAGTGAAATTTTTGACGAATACAGAAAATTGAATGAAAGGAAAGAGCTTAATGAAAAAATAAATGAAATTTTGAACGAATTAGGTGAAGGAGAGGACTCGGTTATAAAGAAGATTGGAAGAATATTAAAAAATGAAAATCTTTTTAAAGAATTAGGTAAAAGGGGATTTGAACTTTTAAAGGAAATAGATAACCTCCTTGGTGAAGCAATTGATGAATTTGTAAAGATAAGATTTGAAGAGGAAGAAGAAGAAAAAAGACTTTTGGAACTTGAGAATTTGCTTCAGAAAATTGAGGATTTAAAAAGAAAACACAGAACAGATGAAGAAGGCCTTTTATTTTTATATAAAAAATGGAAGAAAGAACTTGAGAATTTTGAAATTTTAAAAAATAAGATAAAAGAAATGGAGAAAAATTTGAAGGATATGGAAAAAAATCTTGAAGAAAGGGCTAATATGTTATCAAAGGAAAGAAAAAGGAAAGCAAAAGAATTTGAAAAAGAAGTCGAAAAGATCCTTTTAAATCTTGGTTTCCCATATGTAAAATTTGAGGTAAAATTTTATGAAAGAGATTTATACGAAAGAGGAAAGGATGAGGTGGAATTTTTAATTTCAACTTCAAAGGATAAAAGTCCTTTTCCTTTATCAAGGGTTGCCTCAGGTGGTGAACTTTCAAGAATAATGCTTGCTATAAAAACTTTAATTTCTGAAAAGGAAAGTAGCAAAATACTTCTTTTTGATGAGGTTGATACAGGAATAGGAGGTGAAGTTGCAAGAATTGTTGGAAAAAATTTAAAAACTTTGGCGAAGGGAAAACAAGTTTTTTGTATAACTCACTTACCACAAATTGCTTCTTTTTCTGATTGTCATTTTTATGTTTATAAGGATGTTAAAAACGGAAAGACTATAATTAAAGTAAAGGAACTTAAAAGTATAGAAGAAAGAAAAAGAGAAATTGCAAGGATGATCGCAGGTAAGGAAATTGATGAAACTTCTTTAAATGCTGCTGAAAAATTGCTTAGTGAAGGTATAAAATGAATGAGCTTTTTAAAATTCAGAATATTCTCTCTTTAACAAGATTACCAATCCTTTTTTTTGTTATATATTTTATCAAGGAAAATAAATCAAAAATAGTTTTATTTTTGCTTTCTCTTGCTGTTATCACAGATATTCTGGATGGTTATATAGCAAGAAAAAGAAAAGAAAGTTCTGAACTTGGTAAGATTCTTGACCATGTGATTGATAAGATTTTTTTTAATTCAGTTTCTGTTTCTCTTTATTTTTTTAAAGGTTTACCTTTATTTTTTGTTATTATACTTTTTTTAAGAGATTTTGTAAGTTTATTTTTCGGTTATTTATTGTGGAAGAAAGGAAAAGTTATTGGTTCAAATATTTCTGGTAAACTGGCAGGTTTTTTTCTCTCTTTACTTTTTATTTTTTATTTACTTAACTTCCCTTTAAAAGAGTATCTTGTATTTTTATCCCTTTTTTTTATACTTCTGGCTTCCACCTCTTATTTTATAACTTTTTTAATCTTGTGGAGGGAAAGTTACAAAGTAAAAAAAGTTGGGTAAATTAAGGTATTATAAGCATTGCGTCACCAAAGCTATAAAATCTGTAATTTCTTTTAAGGGCCTCTTTATAACTTTCCCTTAATAAATTTTCATCCTTTACAAAGGCAAGGGTTAAAAGGATAGGGGAGAGATTTTCAAGGTGAAAGTTTGTAAGTAAAATGTCAGTAACTTTAAATTCAAAACCAGGTTTTATTATCAAATCAGTATATCCTTTCCTTTTTCCCGTAAGTCCCCATGTTTCTAAAGCTCTTGTTACAGTTGTTCCCACTGAAATAATCCTTCCACCATTCTTTTTGGTTTTTTCTATTTCCTTTAAGGTTTCTTTAGGAATTTCATAAAATTCCTTTATAATTTCTTCATCATCAATATTACTAAGAAATGTAAAGGGACCAATATGAAGTGTAAGTTCTTTTATCTCGATTTTTTCTTTTTTTAATTTTTTAATTACTCTTTTTGTAAAGTGTAGTGAAGCAGTAGGAGCAGCTATTGAGCCTTCTTTTTTTGCAAATATTGAGTTGTAATAGAATTCATCTTTTTTTACAGGTTCCCTTTTAATATATGGGGGAAGGGGCATTTTGCCATATTTTTTTAAAAGTTTGTCAATATTTCCATTTTCTATTTCAATAATATAAAATTTGTTTTTATCAAGAACATTTAATTTGAATTCTCCCACATAAAAATTTTTAACATTTTTTCCTTTTAAAAGGGAATAAAATCTTTTTTCATCAATTTTTTTAACAAAAAGTGCCTCTACCTTACCGCCTGTATCTTTTCTGCCGAAAATTCTCGCAGGTATCACTTTAGTGTTGTTTACTATGATAAGATCTCCTTTTTTTAAAAATTTATGAAGATTATAAAATTTTGAGTGTATAATTTTTTTTTCTTTCAGATTTAAAACCATCAAATTGCAGGAATCTCTGGGTTTTGAAGGAAAAAGAGCAATATTTTTTCCATCTATTTTTATCATAAGAGTTATCTATTATAGTTTTAATTTTTATTTATTTCAAATTCCTGAAATTTAAAAAGTTAATTTCTAAATCAAAAACATTGATAAGAAAAAAATATTCAAGAGAAAAAATTCAATATGAACTTCATAAATCTTTAAACAAAACTTATGCAAAAGTCTAAAAAGTTATGGTATTCTACACACACTTAACTTTTTTTATTCTATAACTATATAATTAAACTATCATTGTGGAAGTGATTTGGAATATAATTTAAAAAAGGGGTAAAATGAATGGAATTTTTTTTGATTAATTTTTTTCCTTATGATAAAATTGGGATGTGAGATAGGTAATGGAATTCATTCTGTACACACATCTTCTTATAATCTCACTTTTGGCATTTTTTGGAAAAAGAAATGCTAAATTTTTACGCATTTTCATTTAAATATTCAAGATGGTATTATAATTTAAATAAACATAAGGGAAATTTTCACTCCCTAAATATTAGTTTTTCAAAAAAGTTTCCTTTCGGGAAAGGAAATTTGAGTTTAGGATTAGAGATGGGTATGAGCAAGAGCACAAATTATTGATGAAGCTCCTTATTTAAATATAGGAAGCTTTTTATATTACAGAGATTTTTATAAAGTAAGGGATAAATTGTCTTTCTTAATAGGTATTGAATTAGAAAAATGCTGGACACCTTTAAGAGTTTTAGATGCCCCAAATCTCCCTATATGGATAAGTAGATATGATATAATTTTATGTTTATTGGTAGTGAGCAAGGTAGACGCAAATTTCATCAGCAAAATTAACCCATAATAAATTTTCTTATATTTCTTATATTGGCAAAAATTCAATATTAAATGAAAAATTTTAAAGAGATATTAGATAATGGGAAAAGGTAAAAATTCGCAGGCCTAAAGCCCGCGCCTACCATTTTTATAAAATCTTTAGATGGAAAGCTACACCTTTTAAGGTATAAATTAACAAGTTTTTTAGAATATTGTTTCTATTATCCCTCATATTATCTTCACCCTTAATTTTCCAAAAAAACAAAGATTTTATAATTTTATGGTATTCGCACCCTTTAGGGTTCGCAAAAATTCTTTAAGAGTGCCTTTTTCTTTTATCCCCATAATTTCATTTAATTATATTTAATCATATGGCATCCACAATTTTACGGTAGCCGCACCCTTTAGGGTGCGCAAAAATTCACTTTGTAAAAGGCACTTCTTGTAATCTTATTGAGCCAGAAAATTTCAATATTTTTATGGTATTCTACAAACTCTTGACTTTTTTTTCAATTCTGTATAATTAAATACATGATGATAATAATTTTCAATTTTTACATAAAGGCTTTTTTATCTCCTGATTCAACAAAAGTAAAAATAGATTATTATTTAGAGAAAGGGGTTTTAAAGATAATGATTGTTTATGAATATAAAGGTAAAAATTATATTGTTGCAGTTCATAAAAATCAGTATCCTTATAAAGAATTAAAAGATGAATTTATATGGTTTACAAAAAATAAATGGAGAAAAGAGGGCAATTTAAAGTTTCTTTTATTTTTTGATGATAAATATGAGGAATATTTTATTTCTGGTAAGAATTTAGAGATTAAAGATTTTTCAAAGGAGAAAGAAAATGAGGAAGAAGGGTTAATAAAGATAGATGAAGGTTATTTTATAAATCCTTCACTTATAAAAAGTTATAAAGGACCTGATAGATTCGCCTGGAGAACATGGAAGTATAATGTTCAACATACAAATTATTATCCATTCCCTTTATATAAGCCGTTTGAATTTAAATGGTCACATAAATGGGGAGGAGAGGGGTCTTGGACAACCGAGATTACTCCCTGCGTTTCTCATGGAATTTTTTTTACAGGTAAAGGTGCCCCTGAATGGAATAAGATAATGGCAAAGGATATTGAAACAGGAAAGATTATCTGGGAGAAATATTTAACAAGTAATGTATGGAATTGTGCATTAGACCCAAATGATTCAATTCTATTTGCAGGAACTTCTATTGGTATTCCACCAGAGAGTTTACCAACATTTTTTGCTCTTGATCCTTTTACAGGAAATGAAAAATGGTCAAAACCGATAACGACTGTGGGAGCTCAACCCATTGTTGTTGATACAATTGTATATGCTCCTGCCCGTGGGTGGGTTGAGCCGATTGGTTATGAAGCAACATTTGCTTATACTTTAAAAGGAAAACTTTTATGGGGCAAAAAACTTGTAGGTTCTGAGGTGCCTTCTTATTTTGATGGGAAAATTTATGGGATAATGGAAAAAAGGGTTCATGACCCTGATACTGTTCAAACAAAAGCACTCTGTCGTGATGCATTAACAGGGGATTTGATATGGAAATACATTTTACCCAATAAATCATCAGAGCGCACATCAATATATGATAATAGATTATGGTCATTTTTTGGATTCAAACTCCTTGGATTTAATATATTTACAGGTTCTCTTGAGATAGATAAATATATGGGGTATTCTTATAATACGCCAATATCAGGATATAATAATGAGATATGGTCTGGTTGTGGCAAATGGTCAGGTGATACAATAATTACAGTGGTTTTTTCTTTTGATTCAAAGACAGCTCAAAAAAGGCTTGAGTTTTATTTAGCACCAAAAGATACAAATGGTGGTGGAGCAGTAGGTCCTGTTTTTACTATTAAAAATACAGGTTGGGTAGCAAATTGTGATTACATATATGGTTTTAAAACTTTAAATGGAGAGGTATTTGATACAGTTTTGCTTCCTGATGCAAGGTCTCCATATCCAGCCGGGGGATATCCTGTTATTTATAAAAATTATTTTTTGCTGCCCATCATGGATATATTTATTGTTATAAAGCAGATACGATTTTACCTGAAACAACATATATTTATAAATTTTATCCATATTATAAAGAAGGGAACATTTATGCTTATCTTTCTTTGCCTGAGAGACAAAACATCTATTTAAAAATTTTTGATATAACAGGGAGGAAAGTATTAGATCTATATAAAGGTTATTTAGAAAAGGGTGAGCATTTTTTACCATTAAATATTTCTTCAGATGGTGTTTATTTTATTTTTTTAAAAGGTAAAAATAAGGAAGTTAAAAAATTTTTTAAAATAAGGAGGTGAAATATGAAAGGAAAAATTGGGTGTATAGTGAAGTGGTTCATTGTCGTATATCTTTCTTTTCCCTTATACGGGAAAAGGGCACCTGACCGTCCACCATGGCTTGTGGAGGAATTAAGGCAGCGTTAAATTAATTCTCTGGTTATATTCTTTTTTTAATTTTTTCAACATTTATTCCCATATTCTATAATTTTATTGTAGCAAAAATTCACTTTGTAGAAGGCACTCCTTTTAATCTTATTGAGACAGAAAATTTCAATATTTTTATGGTATTCTACAAACTCTTGACTTTTTTTTTTTTTTTAATCTTGTATAATTAAATATATGATAGGTAATTTATCAATTTTATATTTTTTTTCTATAACAATTTCTCCTCCTTTTAAAATTACTCCTGATACAGCTTATGGGGCACACAGCGGGATTTGTATTGATTCAATTGGTAAAGTATGGGTATTTTGGGAATGTTGGGGAACACAAGGAAATGAGTATATTTTTTGTAACTATTTTGAAAACGAAAAATGGTCAGAACCAATAAATTTCTTCCCCGAATATACGGAAGTATATGACTGGGATGGTCCTATTGTTGATAAGTATAATAAGATATGGTTTTGGGGTGGTGATGCAAGAGATATTTTTGGCAGATATATTGATGAAAATGGTTTAAGTGAGCTTATTTATGTTCCTGATTTTCCATCCTGCGATTTTTGGCATAAGGTTGCACCTGATTTAAAAGGGAATATATGGGTTGCCTGGACAACAGATTGGTATGGAAGTTATCCAATATTTACAGCTTATTATGATGGAGAAAAGTGGTCAACTCCTCTTCTTGTTACCCGTTTAATGAAAGAAATAGCTTGTGGAACACATGCTTTGTTCTGTGACAAAGAAGGTCGAATGTGGATATTATATGAAAATATACTTTATGCAAGGGAGAGAGATTACGATACTTGTGCACTTTCATTGAGAAGATTTGAAAATGATAGATGGGGAGATGCTTATGTTTTTGCGCGAGATGTTTTTATACCTCCTGAGACACTATATCTTGGAATTTCAAATATTATTCAAACAAAAACTGAATATGTAATTTCTTATTATGATGGAATAAAGGATTTATCATATCCCGTTAGACATCCCAAAAAATTGCGAATATATACATTAAATTTTTTAAATTTAACAAATCTCTATTTAACAAAAATATGGGAAGAAGATAGTTCTTCATCGACTATACCTCCTTATCTTTTCACTGATAAAGAAAACAGGATATGGGTAGTTTATTCTCCGTACAAAAAGGAAAAAAGAAACAATAATATTTATCTCCAATTTTTTGATAATAAATGGAATGGACCATATAAATTTGAAATTGGAAATTGTTTTTTATCGATGGCGGGCAATCAATTTGTTTATGACCATTTTAGAGAAAGAGTATGGTTTACTTATATTGTTAAGGATACAATAACTAAAAAAAGACAGGTATATGTTAGATTCATTGAGTTGAATGATATACCTTTAAAATCGAAGTTAGAATTTTATATTTTTCCATCTATTATCACAAATAAAAATGTTAACATGTTGTCATTAGCAGGAGTTAAAGAAGAAATTTTTGACATCTCTATTTTTGATATAAGTGGAAGGAAGGTGAGAAATTTGTATAAGAATTTGAAAGGTTTTTCAAATTATTATAGACTATACTGGATACCGGATCGTTTTCCTGCCGGAAATTATTATATTTATTTAAAAACAAAAAACAAAGATAAAATTTTTAAAAAAATAATTTTAATAAAATAAAAAGGAGGAGGTATTATGAGAAAAATTTTTAAAAATATAAAATTGATATTCTTTTTATCTTTTTGGTGTTTCTACCTTCACTCTGAATATTTTCCTTTAAATGGGAATCTCACACCAGAATCTTTGAAGATAAATATATTATCTTCAAATCTTAGTGAACTTATTTTAGAAGTAGAGATACCTGGAATTTTCATAAAAGATACTTTTGTTAATAATGAGGTATATCAATTGATTAGGGTTTTAAAGGAGGATGGGTATACAGATGAGGTAGGTAAACCACTTTTACCTTTAATAAATAGAACTATTGCTATTCCTCCTCAATCAGGAATTTATACAGAATTTGAAGTAATAAAAGATACATTTTTAAATAACCTTTTGATTTTCCCTTCACAAATTGGAATAGTAGGTGATTCCATTTTCCCTTTTATAAAGGATGAAATTTATACAAAAAATGTATTTTATCCTCAAGAAAGAATAAGAGTTGGGAATCCTGGTATTTTAAAAGATTTCAGAATAGTGAATATTTCAATTAGTCCTTTTTCTTATAATCCTGTTAATAAAGAATTAATCATTTATAAAAAATTTAGGGTCAATATCCAGTTTTCTGGAATAGATACGCGAAATTCGTTACCTTCTTTACCTTCAAAAGTTAATTATGAAGATGTTCCTTTTTATAAAAGTTTAATTTTAAATTATGAGGCTTTTTCACCTTTACAAACAGTTGAGCCACCAGGTTATCTTATAATAACTGCAGATGAGTATTATTTCACTCTTTCAGATTTTGTTTTATGGAAGAAAAAATTAGGATATAATGTCATTTTAACTAAACTTTCCGAAATAACAAATCCACAAAACCCAGATACGCATGATATAAAAGAATATATCAAATATGTTTATAATACCTTAGGTAATTTATCATATGTTCTTTTAATTGGAGATGGGGCTAAAAATAACCCTGAGCTACCAATTTTTAAATATCCTGATATTTATGGGAATCCAGATGTATATTCAGATTATTATTATTGTTTGCTTTCAGGTAATGATAATTTTCCAGATGTGTATTTAGGTAGATTTAATGTGTCCAATATAAATCAATTAAGTATAATGATAAATAAACATTTTATATATGAAAGATATACCCCTTTAAATTGGAATGCAAAGAAAGTGTTTCTTGTCGCAGGAATTGAAGGTAAACCACAAATGGATAGCTTATATACGAAAAAGAAAATAAATATATGTAAAGACTATCTCCGACCCCATAATATTCCCTATACTACCGCTTACGGAGTGGATCCAACTTTTGACATAATTAATAAAATAAAAACAGAAATAAATTCAGGTGTGGGATTGGTTAATTATAGAGGACATGGAAGCGAAGATAAATGGGCAAAATTGCAATATATCAATTCTAGTGGTTTTTGTGAATTTACTACAAACGATGTGAAAAGCTTTTCCAATTATAATTTTCTTTCTATTGTTTTAAATGTTACCTGTTTAAATGGTTCAATCCAAGAACCGTTAGAGTGCATGGTTGAAGCATGGACACTTTATCAAGGTGGAGGAAGTGTAGCAGCATTAGGTGCAACAAGAGAGACAAATACGGAAGTTAATAAAGCATTTGATAGAAAAATTTTCGAAACAATCTATAATTTTAATAATAAGATAATAGGGTCTGCTATAAATAGTGCTAAATTTTATATAATTTCTAATTATGATGAACAAGGTCTTAGAAACGGTTTTATGCATGCAGCTGCGTATGTCTTTCTCGGCGATCCATCATTAAGAGTGTGGACTAATAATCCTCAATTTTTTCAAGTTTTGCATCCTCAAAGTATTCTGCCTGGACAAACTTTTACAGTGAATGTAAGAAGTAATAATAATCCTGTTAAAGAGGCAAAAGTTTGTATTTATAAAGAAAACGAGTTTCAGATAGTTAATTTAACAGATATAAATGGAGATGCAATTTTTTCTATCTCCACTTCTGCTTCTCCAGGAAAATTTTATATCACTGTAAGTAAAGATAATTTTAAACCCTACGAAGGACAAATAACGCTTCTACTTTTCCCCCCAACTAATCTTACAGCCCAGATTGTATACACTGATACCTGTGTAGTAAAAATAATCCTTTCCTGGAATGATAATTCACAATATGAAGATAATTATATTCTCGAATATAAGATTGATAACAGTAACTGGCAATCTATTTTACTTCCTCCAAATAGAGAAAGAGATACAATAATCGGTGGATATCATGATTATCAATTCAGGGTGAGATGTAAAAAAGGAGATATTTATTCTGATTATTCAAATACAGTAAGTGTTTCTCCAAGAATTCCTGACCCTTCAAATTTAACACTTGAAACTTCTTATCCATGGAACAATGTAAAGGTAAGTTTTATGGATAATTCTAAATGTGAGGATAAATTTTTAATAAAAAGAAAAGAGATTATTAGTGGGACTGAATATACATTTTAAATTCCCGGTGATTTAGATATTAATGAAAATGAAGTATTTTTTGATAATGTTTTTCCTTTTAAAGATTATGAATATAAGGTTTATGGGGTTTATGGATCAAAAAATACTTCTATTCTCTGTGATACAGTAACAACTTCTCCTGTATTTAGTGGAACAACAGGTGATTATTACAGTCATAACATACAGAGGGCAAATGATGGGACACTTCATATTGCATATAAGTATAATAAAGGGGATTCACTTTTTGTTATTCATGGTTTTAGTAATGATGAAGGGCTTTTATGGACTATTAAGAAAGTTTTTAAAAGAGATAGAACCCATAATCGTGAAATTAAAGATGTATCAATAGTTTTATCCTCAGATGGAAAACCTATTATAGTTTTTGTTGAAGATAAAGACACTTCTGGTAATAAGTCGCACTTATGGTATTTTTGTAAGAGTGGAAATTCATGGTATTCAAGTAAATTGCTCACAGTCAGTTCTACAAAATATGCAACAATTATGGAACCATTTATTTTTATGAAAAAGGACACTTTACATATTGTATATGGGAGAATAATAAGTTCTGGTGGAGCTCCAATTGATTCCTTATATTATTCAAAATTTTATTATTTAAATCCTTCTTCATTTTCTTCTGCAAAGGAATTTATAGATACATTTAAAAACGATTATATTTCAAACAGGGGTTCTTTTGTTTTTTATAAGGATACATTACATCTTGTGGTTCAAACAAGCACAGGTCCTTATGGAGCATTAGTAAGGCATTACAAAAGAATAAATAGAGGAACATGGATTCCTGTATATAGTGATGTACCACAGGAAAATGATCCTGCTTTAAGTGTGTTAGGGGATAATTTATTACTTTTTACAAATAATAGTATTGGGATTAGAGTGTATTTACTGAATCAATACGGAGATTGGGGAGATGTTACTTATATACCTCAGAAGAAGATGGATTATGTTTATTCAGGAGGATAAATACTTATATTTTCTGTGAGGATTTTAATGGGAAAGGTTACCTATTAAGATTTTTTAAAGGGGCATCAGGAATTGGATATGGAGTAAGGGTTATTTCTGCTTATGGAAATGAGGAAGGATTTCATGGTGTTATTTGGAGGGGAGGGTTAATTGGAAAGGTGAATATTGGATTTATTAATACAAGAAATAAAAGTAAGGTTGTTTATAAGAAATTTTCTACCTATTTTTATGATGTTGATATGAGGGAAGTTTCTCAAAAAATAGACCTTAAAAATATTCCACCAAATAATGCAAGGAGAATTTTAAAGGATGGGTTTGGTAATATTCATTTTCTTTATTCTAAGAATGATTCTGTATACGATTATATTTTGAATAAAAATCAGAAATTATTCATAGGGATAGGTAAAAATCCTGCAATTTCAGAGGATGAGTTTAAGAATGTTTACTGTGTTTTTTCTTATAATGATACAACATTTCTTGAGGAATTGAGATTTTCTAAATTTAATGGCAATAGGTGGGAAAATCCTATTACAGTTTTCTCAAATGAGGGAACATATTATTGGGGTATTGGTTCTCCTTGTTTTGAGATTTTTAATAACACAGGGTATGTAACATGGGAGACAAAATGGGGAGTTACTCATCATCCTCCTCCTGGGTATCATTTAACTGATATAAGAATATGGGGAGGGAATCTTTTAATGCTTGGAAAATTTGATTTAAGGAATCTCCATAGTTTTAATATATTTTTCACCCATTTTGTAAATACGATAAAAAGAGTGCCGATAGATACAACCTGGCCTCCGAGGGAGACTCTCAGGGTTCATCCTAAAACATTTTATGATTCAATTATTCCTCTTTTAATATCGCCATCTTTAACTGTTGATTATTTAAATAGAATTCATCTTTTATGGGAGGGAGCAAATGATACATTGAGGTATTATTGTCTTTCACCAGATACGAATGAACATCTTATTACATTGAAGGAACCAGGTGCACCTATTTATTTTGATCCATACATTACAAAATCAAATTCATTTATTAATCTTGTTTATGTTAAAAACAGGGAAGGGGAATGTTCGAAGGTTTTATCAAGGTATACATTTCAGGGATTTAGTGTTCTTTCAAATCCAAAGGAAGTTTATTCATTAGAAGCTTTTAATGTATTTCAACCCTTTATAGATAAAAATTATGTAACATTTGTAAAGAATGAGGGTTCATTAAATTATCTCTTATATGGTGAAAATGGAGCTCCTTTTGAAGAAAATATTTTATTTTCTCATTATTCTATTTTATCACCTCAGTTATTATGTGATGGTAAAGATTTGCATTTTGTTTTTTATGCTGGAGATTCTATTTATAAGATTTATTATGTAAAAGTCAGGCTTGAAGAAGAGCCTCCAATTATTATTCTTAATTTTGGAAACGAGGAGCCCGATATAACGAATGTTTATAGGGAGGGTTATATTTCTTTTGGTTCTGAGTATTATAAAAATGTTGATTATGGGGATTCGCTTATATATGAAATTCCGCTTATTCCTCAAAGTAAGTTTAAGATAAGGTTTGAAGGTTATTCTAGTAGGGAAATAGATGAAAAAATTTATGTTAATAATATACCTCTTGGAGTCTGGCATATTGAGGCAAATGAGTATTCTGTTTTTGAGAAAAGAATTCCTGAGAGTGCTGTTACTGATTTATTGAGAATAAGGGTTAAAGGACAGGGGCGTGATGGGAAAGCAGTTCTTGGTGCCTTGAAAGTTTATGTATGGAAGGAAGGGGAGGGAGGACCACAGGATATTGATGTAGAGAATAAAATGCAGTTTGATGTTAAGTTTCCAACATTACTGAAAGAAAAATCAATCTTACTTATTGTTCCAGAAAAAGGATTTGTTAAAATATGTATCTATGATATAAGTGGTAGAAAAAGGTTTTATTTAAAAGAGGTTTTTGAGAAAGGATTTCACAGTGTTTTTATTCCTGAACTTTTAAAAGGTATTTATTTTATAAAGGCTGAATACAATAATGAAAAGAAAATAAAAAAGATTTTGAGGATAAAATAGTTATTTAATTTTTTAAAAAGGTTTTGAGAAGTTGTGGAAAGCACTTCTTGAAATCTTATTGGACCAGAGAAATTCAATATAAATCTTGAAATTGATAATTTTTTCCTTTAAATTATTTAATGCCTGCAAATTTAACTCCTGAATATCTTGCTGCTGAAAAAAAATATAGGGAAGCAAAAACCCTTGAAGAAAAACTTTTGGCTTTGAAAGAAATGTGGGCAACTTTGCCAAAGCACAAAGGAACTGATAAACTGCAGGCTGATATCAAAAGAAGAATATCCCAGATTAAGAAAGAAATAGAAGAGGAAAAACAGAGAAGAAAAAGAGGTGCGCCCTCTTTTCTTTTCCCTGAAAAAGAAGGAGCAGGTCAGGTTGTTTTATTTGGGAAACCAAATTCTGGAAAATCCTCAATTCTTAAGTTTTTAACAAATGCAAATCCAGAAATTGCTCCATACCCTTTTACAACAGTTTTACCTGTAGTTGGAATGATGCCCTATGAGGATATTCAAATACAGATAGTAGATTTACCACCCTTTTTGACATCAAAGTATAATTGGTGGCAGAGAGAAATTGTAAGAAATGCTGATTCTATTATGGCTATTCTTGATGGTTCACAGGATGACCTTATTGATGATTTTTTAGAGTTAAAAGAAATTTTAAATGAGATTAAAATTGAATTTTCAGAGAAAGATGAATATTCTTTTGAAGGAATTATTAAAAAAAGAGGTTTTTTTGTGGTAAATAAAATTGATGCAGGAGGAGCAGAGGAGAGATTTAAAATTTTGAAAGAAAGTTTTCCAAAGGAAAAAATTCTCCCCTTTTCATCTTTGACAGGTTTTGGTTTAGAGGATTTAAAAAGGGAGATTTTTAAATCATTGAAAATAATAAGAATTTACACAAAGGAACCAGGAAAAGAACCTGATATGAAAGATCCTATGATACTTGAGGAAGGTAGTTCAGTAATAGATGCTGCAGAAGAATTACATAAGGATTTTGCCAAAAATTTGAAATATGCGAGGGTATGGGGTTCTTCAAAATTTCCTGGTCAGAGGGTTGAAAGAAATTATATACTTAAAGATAAGGATATTGTTGAATTTCACATTTAATGATTATTGTTCTTAAATTTTCCGAGCTTTTTACTAAAACTAAAAGAATAAGAAAAAGATTTATTGATATTTTGAGGAAAAATATAGAGGATGCTTTTAAAAAAGAAAATTTTGAAGGTAAAATTTTTTTAAAATGGGATAAAATAGTTATAGAAGCTGAAGGGTATAGAAATTTTTTTGAAAGAATTTTCGGTATAAAAAAGATAGTTTTAGCAGAAAAAATAAAATTTAAGGATTTAAAAGATTTAAAGAAAAAAGTTAAGAAAATTTTTGCCAAAAAAGTCAAAAATAAAACCTTTGGAGTAAGGGTTAAGAGAAAAGGTATCCATAATTTTAATTCCCTTGAAGCAGAAAGAGAAATAGGAAAAGAGCTTGTAGAGAAAAAAGGTAAGGTAAATCTTGATAATCCAGATATATGGGTTAAATTGGAAATTGAAAATAACGATGCTTTTATTATTGAGAAAGAAATTGAAGGAGCAGGGGGGCTTCCACTTGGAACCCAAGGAAAAGTTCTGTGTCTTATTTCAGGTGGATTTGACTCTATTGTTGCAGCTTATTTAATGGCAAAAAGAGGTGCAGATTTATCCTTTTTATTTTTTAATCTTGGTGGTTTTTCACATTTAAAAGAGGTAACAAGACTTATAAATTATTTCTGGAAAAATTTTCTTTTTGGAATAAATCCAGAGCTTTTTATATGCGATTTGAGACCTGTTGTGGAGAATATAAGAGAAGTTATTCCATCTTCTTACTGGGGAATAATACTGAAAAGAAAAATGTTTGAAATTGCTGAAAAAGTAGCAAAAGAAAAGGGGATTAAAGCAATAGTAACAGGGGAATCTTTAGGACAGGTTTCTTCACAAACTCTTGATTCGCTTTATGTTATTGATAGTATTTTAAAAGAAGTTGTGTGTCTAAGACCTCTTATAGGTTTTAACAAGGAAGAAATAATAAATATTTCAAAGAAAATTGGAACTTATGAAATTTCCGAAAAGGTAAAGGAATATTGTGCCATTGTTCCAGATAAGCCTGTTACAAAACCTGAATTACAAAAGGTAATAGATTTAGAGCTTTTTCTTGAACCTAAATTAATAGATGTTGTAGTAAAAAGTAAAATAACTCTTAGGGAACCATTTATTATAGAGGAAGAAGATATAGAAACAGATAGAGTTTTAGAGGGTTCTATTAAGGTTGATATAAGGGACAATTCAGGAAAAATTGGAATTCCTTTTGAGGCAGATTTAAACATTCCTTTAAACAAAATAGATAATTATGAATTTGAAAGGGATAAAATTTATATTTTCTTTTGTAATCATGGTTTATTTTCTCAGGAGGTTGCCCTGAGACTTAGAAAAAAAGGGGTAAAAGCTTATGCTTTTAGAGGTGGGATATTAAAATATAATCGACTTTATATGTCTAATATGTAAACTCTTTTAAACTTATTTTTCTTCCAGTTCTCCGTGTCCGAGTAGATAAAAGAGAATTGCCATTCTAACAGCAACACCATTTGTTACCTGTTCCAGTATTACACATCTTTTATCTTTAAGGACTTCATAATCCATTTCTACTCCCCAGTTTACAGGTCCAGGATGCATTATTATTGAATCTTCTTTTAAAAGTTTTAACCTATCACTTGTTATTCCGTATGACCTTCTATAGTCTTCAAAAGAGGGCAAATAATTTGCTCCACCTCTTTCCTTCTGAACCCTCAAACCCATTATTACATCCATTTCTCCAAGATGTTTATCAATATTTTTTATAATTTTTGCTCCTAAAATTTCAAATTCATCCGGAACAAGAGGTTTTGGACCTGCAAGATAAATTTCAGCACCAAGTTTTAGAAGTCCAAAAATATTTGACCTTGCTACTCTTGAATGAAGTATATCACCAATTATAAGAACCTTTTTGCCTTTCAAGTCGCCTTTATGTTTTCTCATTGTAAAAATATCAAGTAGTCCTTGTGTAGGGTGCTCGTGAGTTCCGTCACCTGCATTGATAACACTTGCAGTTGTATTTCTTGCAAGGAAATAAGGCGCACCACTTGAAGAATGTCTCACAATGAACATATCAACTTTCATAGCAAGAATGTTTTTTAGAGTATCAAGAGTGGATTCACCTTTTAAGAGCGCAGAAGTACTGGCTGAAAAATTTATTACATCAGCAGAAAGTCTTTTTGCTGCTATTTCAAATGAAAGTCTTGTTCTGGTGGATGGTTCAAAAAATAAAGTTACTATTGTTTTTCCTCTTAATGTTGGAACCTTGGGTATAGGTCTTTTTAAAATTTCAAGAAATTTTTCTCCTAAATCTAAAATTGTTTCAATCTCTTTTTTATCAAGGTCTTTAAGACTTAAAAGGTCTTTTCTCTTCACTTCAAAATTCCAATTTTCGAGTTCAGGGTAATTATAAGCGGAGCAAAAACAAGTGATACAATTGCCATAAGTTTTAAAAGAATGTTTAAGGAAGGTCCTGCTGTATCCTTAAATGGATCTCCTACTGTATCACCTTCAACAGATGCTTTATGAGCTTTTGAACCTTTTCCACCAAAGTTACCTGCCTCTATGTATTTTTTTGAATTATCCCAAGCCCCTCCTGCATTAGCCATAAAAAGCGCAAGAGGAACACCTGTTACAAGGGAACCAGCTAAAAGTCCTCCAAGAGCTTCTTTACCAAAGAAAATTCCTAAAATGAGAGGTGATATAAAAGCAACAAAACCAGGAATTATCATACTTTTTAATGCTCCCTGTGTTGTTATATCAACACATCTTGCATATTCTGGCTTTGCTTTTCCTTCCATTAAACCTGGTATTTCTTTAAACTGTCTTCTAACCTCTTCAACAACAAGTCCCGCAGTTCTTCCAACAGCCTTTATAGCAGAAGCTGAAAAGAAAAATGGGATAACACCACCTATAAAAAGTCCAGCAACAACTCTTGCGTCAAGAATATTTAAGTCTAAAAGTTCTCCTGTTATTGTCCTTACTGTCTGTGAGTAAGCAGCAAATAATGCAAGAGCTGTGAGAGCTGCTGAACCTATTGCAAATCCCTTACCTATTGCTGCAGTTGTATTACCGGCAGCATCAAGGGAATCTGTAATTTTTCTTATATTTTCACCAAGATGAGCCATTTCTGCAATCCCCCCAGCATTATCAGCTATTGGTCCATAAGCATCAACTGAAACAGTCATACCTGCAATTGAAAGCATTCCAATTCCTGCAAGAGCTATCCCAAAAAATCCGGCTGATAAATAAGATACAACAATTGCAAGTCCAATGAGTATTACAGGAACGACTGTACTCATCATTCCTGTTGCAATTCCTGTAAGAATGTTGGTTGCTACTCCCCTTGTAGATGCTTCGGCTATTTCCTTTAAGATACTTTCTTTTATTGTGTAATATTCAGTTAAATATCCAATAGCAACACCTACAATAAGACCTGATAAAATTGCGTAGTATATTTTGATATTTCCGTAATAGAAGATTGTTACTAAAAGTGAAAAAATTGCAAATAAGATTGCTGATACAAAAGTTGCTTTAAGTAAAGCACGAGAGGCATTTTCTTTTGCTCCTCTTATAGCAAAAACACCTAAAATAGAAGCTATTATGCCAAGGGCTGCAAGAAATGAAGAAAGAAAGATACCTTTTAAATCGTAATTTACTGCTGCTATAACCATACCTGAAAGAATTGCGCCAACAAAGGATTCATAAAGATCAGCACCCATTCCAGCACAGTCACCAACATTATCACCAACATTATCTGCAATAACTGCAGCATTTCTCGGGTCATCTTCAGGAATTCCCGCTTCAACTTTTCCAACAAGGTCAGCTCCTACATCAGCAGCTTTTGTGTATATTCCTCCTCCCACCCTTGCAAACAGAGCTACAGAAGAGGCTCCCATTGAAAATCCTGTTAGAAGGGAAACCACATATTTTATATTTTCTGGAACATTTTTAAAAATATTTGTGTATATAAAAAATAAACTCGTAAGTCCCAGAATACCAAGACCCACAACAGTCATTCCCATAACAGAACCACCGAAAAATGCTATTTTTAAGGCTTCATTGAAACTCTTCTTAGCACCTTCTGCAGTCCTTGTATTTGCTCTTGTAGAAATATTCATGCCAAAATAAGCAGAAAGGAGTGATAGGGTTGCTCCTAAAACATAAGCAAAAGCAGTAGCAATTGAATAGTTAATTCCATTATAGGAAAGACCGATTATAATCAATAAAACTACAAATAGAATAAACCAAAAAATTGTTTTAAATTCTCTTTTTAAGAAAGCCATTGCCCCTTCATGAACTGCATCTGAGATTTTTACCATTTCTTCTGTACCTGGCGAATGGGAAAGAACATATCTTGCCATTAAAAGAGAATATATAACTGCAATTATACCTATGAGAATAGATAAAAGTATAAGGTTCATTTTTCTTTTTCATTTTTATAGGGGATTTGAACCCTTTCTCTCCATGGGTAATTGTTTATATAATTTTCAAAATTATTAATATCACCATCTTTTAAAAATTTATAAATCCCCTCTTCTATATAGGGAAAAACCTTATTAACTAAAATATTAATTTCTTCCTCCTTAAAATCTTCTAAAACATATTTTTCTGCTTCAATATTATAATTAAAACCTATACCTATTCTCAACCTTTTTATTTCCTCGGTTTCTGCATAATATATACAGGATTTTAATCCCTTATGCCCACCATCCGAACCCTTGACTCTGAATCTGATAGCTCCAAAGGGTAAGTTTAAATCATCAAGAAATAAAATTAAATTAAAAAGATTAATATTGAAAATTTCCTTTAATTCTAAAATAATTTTGCCATTTTCATTCATGTAAAGAGATGGTAAAATACCAATAAAAGGTGGATTTTCCGCATAAAAAAAATTTCCTTTACCAGGCTTAAAATTTTTGTCTCTAAAAAAATAACTTATAAACCTGTATCCAACGTTATGTCTTGTATTTATATATTTTTTACCAGGATTCCCAAGTCCGAATAAAAAAAATTTTGTCACTCCTCTTTCTTCTTTTCTTCAACTTTTTTCTCACTTTCTTTTTCTTCGCTTATCTCAGGGAGAATTGGTTCTTGAACTGTAATTTCTATTCCCTTTGGATGGGCTATTGTACAGATTGTATCTTCAGGGTGTTCTAAAATTTTTATTCCTTTCTCAAGTTTTATATCCTTAACATGAATACTGTCACCCATGTTTAAATCAGATATATCAATTTCAATATGTCCTGGAATTTTGGATGGAACTGTTTTCACATGCAACTGATGAATAAAGTGTTCAAGTATTCCACCAAGTTTGACTCCTTTTGCTTCTCCTTTTAGAATAACAGGAACAGGAACAGTAATTTCTTCTTTTTCATGTAATACCTGAAAATCAATATGAATTGGATAACCATAAAGGACATCTCTCTGTATTTCCTTTATAACAGAATTCACTTTTTTATTGTCAAATTCAATTTCAAAAATTACAGTTTCTCCATGAATTTCATGCCAGATTTTCTCAAAGTTTTTTCTTTCTATTACAAGATGAACATTTTCCTCTTTCGCACCATACAGTTCGATAGTTACAAATCCTTTTTTTCTTAACCTTCTTGATTCTCTTGTTCCTGTTTTTTCTCTTAATTGTGCCTTTAATTTAATTTTTTTCATTTTTCCTCCTTTTTTATACGAAAAGTTCACTTATTGAAACTTCTTCATGAATTCTTTTAATAGCCTCTGCAAGTAAATTTGAAATATCAAGTACTTCAAGTTTTTTAAATCTTTTATGAGGTGGTATTGGTATTGTGTTTGTTACAATCACTTTTTCAATAGGGGATGAATCAAGAACTTCTTTACAATTCCCTGAAAAGAGTCCATGAGTTGCACAAACCCATATACTCTTTGCACCTTTTTCCTTTAAAATGAGAGCTCCATTTGCAACAGTTCTTCCTGTATCTATAAGGTCATCCACTATAAGCAAATTTTTATCTTTTACTTCTCCAATTATGTTTATAACTTCTGCTAAATTTGGTGCTGGTCTTCTTTTGTCAACAAGAGCAAGTGGTAAATTTCCAAGTCTTTTGGCAAAAGCCCTTGCCCTGTTTGTTCCGCCTACATCAGGTGATATAACCATGAATTTATCACTGGGTAAAATTCCTAAAAAATCCCTGAAAACCGGGAAAGCATAAAGATTATCCACTGGAATGTCAAAAAATCCCTGAATCTGATCAGAATGTAAATCACATGTTAAAACCCTGTTTGCTCCTGCAGTTTGAATTAAATTTGCTACAAGCTTTGCAGAAATAGGAACTCTCGGTGCATCTTTCCTATCCTGTCTTGCATATCCAAAGTAAGGAATAACTGCTGTAATTCTTTTTGCTGATGCTCGGACTGCTGCATCAATTAAAAGAAGAAGCTCCATCAGGTTATCAGAAGGGGGATGTGTAGACTGGACTATAAACACATCGCATCCCCTTATATTTTCTTTAATTTGAATTCTTATCTCACCATCAGAGAATCTGGAAACTTCAACATCAGCTCTTTCAATACCCAAGTTCTTACAGATTTTTTCACTTAATTCAGATGAAGCATTACCACTTAGAATTTTTAATTTATCCATTATCTATAAATTTTCTCTAATCTTTTTTTCAAAAAAACTTTCATCTCTGTAACCCACTATTTTTTCAATTATTTCTCCTTTTTTATTAACTATAAAAGTAGTGGGTATTGCAACGATACCTCCAAATTTTTTCTCAACTTCCTCTGTTCCCATCATTAAAGGATAATTTATTCCGAATTCTCTTGCAAAATTTTTTACAAGTTCTTCTGCATTTCCACCCCTATCAAGAGATATTCCAACTATTAGAACTCCTTTTTCTCTGTACTTACTATATAATCTTACAAATCCAGGAATTTCTGCCCTGCAGGGAGGACACCATGTTGCCCAGAAATCAATTATGATAACTTTTTTCCCAATATGTTCATCAATATTGAAAGTCTCTCCATCAATAGTTCTTAAAGTAAAAGATGGAACTTTATTTTTAGATGTTCCAGAACAGGAGAAGAAAAAGAGTAAAAATATAAGGCTAATTTTTTTCATTTTGTTTACCTCCATCTAAATTTTCTTCAATCAAAAGAGAAACCTTTTTTAAAAAAAATTCATCTTCTTCTTTAAAACCATCTTTTGAGCTTGTTCTTATCACTAACTTGCCTAATTCTTGGCTGTTTTTATAAAGAGGAAATTGAATTTCAGAATGAATACTTGGATTTTTTCTGTCTCTTCTATCCTTTTTGTTCTTTTTATTAACCGAATATAATAGTTTGTCTTTTTTGTAAATACCTATAAAGGAATACTCTTCAAAAGTTTCCCCTAAAAGGTTCAAAATTTTTTCAATTTTATCTTTTTCATTTTCAGAGATTAAATTCTTTACCATTTTTAAAAAACTCTCCTGTTTGAGTTTCTTTCTATAATGCGTGAGTTCCTCTTCCCATGTAATTATTGAATGAAAAAAAATTCTGTCTCCCTCTTCAAGTCCTCTTGTTATTTCACTTATATGAACATTTTCTGCTTTAAATTCCTGAAGAGCAAAGTTAACAGCTTCCTCAGGGTTTGAATGTTCACCACAGGTATATATATCAAGAGCAACATAACCATATTCAGGCCATGTATGAACAGAAATGTGGGACTCTGAAATTACAATAACACCAGATACACCCTGAGGAGGGAACCTGTGAAAAGATACAGCCCATATTTTGACATTTGCTTTATGGGCTGCATTAACTAAAATTTCCTGCATTTTTTCCACATTCCCGATTATCTGTGGGTCACAACCTGAAGCTTCTACTATGTAGTGTTCTCCGACAGGTTTCATTTTTTTAATAAATTATTTGGATTTGAACCATTTTAAAGTATATTAATAATAAGTAAAAAAAAATTAAATTTCAAATTTAAATATCGCTCTTTATTTTTTTATAATAAAAGATGGATAAAGGAGAATTATTCGTTGTGGCAACACCCATTGGAAATCTTGAAGATATTACCTTTAGGGCTATAAAGGTGTTAAAGGATTCAGATTTAATTGTATGTGAAGATACACGGAAAACACTTATCTTACTTAACAAATACGATATTAAGAAAAAACTTTTTGCATTATTTAAAGGTCAGGAAAAAAAAAGGACTGAATTTATTATAAATATATTAAAAGAAGGAAAAAAAATTTCCCTTGTTTCAGAAAATGGAACACCAGGTATATGTGATCCAGGCACATATCTTGTAAGAAGATGTCATGAAGAAAATATAAAAGTTACACCTATTCCTGGACCATCAGCCTTAACCTCCTCTTTGTCAGTTTCAGGTATGGATGGTGATAATTTTTTGTTTCTTGGATTTCCACCAAAAAAGGAATCTAAAAGAAAAAAATTATTTTCTTCTCTAAAAGAGGAGAAAAGAACAATTGTTTTTTATTTATCACCTCACAATATAGAGAAAATTCTTGGAGAATTAAAAGAAATTTTAGGAGTTAGTAAGAAAGTTTTTTTAATAAGGGAAATGACAAAAAAATTTGAGGAGTATATTTATGGACCAATTGAGAAAGCGATTGAATGGGTTAAAAATAAAAAAGGGGAGTTTACCCTTGTAATAGAAGGGGAAAAAGAATGAAAAAATTAAAAATTATATTTGAAAAATCAATAATTCCTTTGCTTTATTTAATGAATAAATTGGGAATAAAACCAATTCATTTAACTTTTTCAGGGTTAGTTTTTTCTCTAATACCTGCTTTTTTTTATATAAAAGGTAATTTCCTTTTGGCAGGTATTTTATTAATAATATTTTCTCTATTTGATACATTAGATGGAGCTCTTGCACGATATAGGAATTCTACTACTAAATTTGGTGCTTTTATTGATTCAGTGACAGATAGAATTCATGAAGGTATAATTTTTTCTTCTCTTATATACTTTTACAGAGAAGAAATAATGAAAGTGCTTATTCTTTTTTTTTCCTTTTTATTTTCTTTTTTAATTTCTTATACAAGAGCAAGGGCTGAAGGTCTTTCTCACTCAATAAGAGTAGGTCCGATGGAAAGGGAGGAAAGAATTGTTTTTATTGCATTTTCTTCTTTAACAGGAAAAAAAGTATTTTTTTATCTTTTAATATTATTTTTAATTTTGGTTGTATTAACTTTTTTAAGAAGGATTTTATATGCTTATAAAATTATGGAAAAAAATTGAGGGTTCAACCCCCTTCATTAATTAAAAGGAGTTAATTATGGGTAAAGTAAGGGTTGCTATAATAGGAGTTGGAAACTGTGCTTCATCCTTTGTTCAAGGTGTTTATTATTATAAAAATTCAAAGGAAGATGATTTTATACCCGGTATTATGCATGTGGTTCTCGGTGGATATCATATAGGGGATATTGAATTTACCCTTGGCATTGATATTGATAAAAACAAAGTTGGAAAAGATTTAGCAGAAGCAATTTATACATATCCCAATAATACATATAAATTCTGTGATGTTCCTAAATTAAATGTACCAGTTGTTAGAGGAATGACTCACGATGGACTGGGAAAATATCTTTCACAAATTATTGAGAAAGCACCAGGAGAAACTGCTGATATTGTTAGATTATTGAGAGAAACTAAAACTGATGTGGTTGTTAATTTTCTTCCAGTTGGAAGTGAAGAAGCAACAAAATGGTATGTTGAACAGGTATTGAAAGCAGGATGTGCTTTTGTAAATGGAATTCCTGTTTTCATAGCAAGGGAACCTTACTGGCAGAGAAGATTTGAAGAGGCAGGTCTTCCTGTAATAGGTGATGATGTAAAATCTCAAGTTGGTGCAACTATTGTTCACAGGACACTTGTTCAACTTTTTATAGATAGAGGAGTTAAACTTGAAAGAACAAGTCAGTTAAATGTAGGTGGTAATACTGATTTTCTTAACATGCTTGAAAGGGAAAGACTTGAATCAAAAAAGAAATCAAAAACAGGTGCTGTCACTTCCCTTTTACCTTATGATATCGGTGAAGAGAATGTGTATATTGGGCCTTCTGATTATGTTGCCTGGTTAAAGGATAGAAAATGGGCTTATATGAGGCTTGAAGGAAGAACCTTTGGTGATGTTCCTTTAAATATAGAATTAAAACTTGAAGTCTGGGATTCTCCTAATTCAGCAGGAGTAATTGTTGATGCTGTGAGATGTGCAAAGCTTGGACTTGATAATGGTCTTAAAGGTGCTCTTATTGAGCCTTCTGCTTACTTTATGAAGTCTCCACCAAAACAGATTCCTGATTTTCAGGCTAAAAAGAAACTGGAGGAGTGGATAAAAAAATACACGAAAAAGAAGAAAAGTAAATAAGTGGGTAAGTGGGGATTTTTTATTACAGTGGAGGGGATTGAGGGTAGTGGAAAGACAACACTTGCTAAAGGACTTTTTGAAGAATTAAAAAATAAAGGTTTTCCGGTTTTGCTCACATGGGAGCCGGGTGGAACAGAGGTAGGTGAAAAAATAAGGGAAATTCTTTTACATTCTGAGGAAATATCTCCGTGGACAGAACTTTTTCTTTTTCTGGCATCAAGGAAGGAACATGTTGAAAAAAAAATAATACCTGCATTAAGGGAGGGTAAAATTGTAATTAGTGATAGATTTGATGATTCTACAATTGCCTATCAGGGTTATGGAAGATCGCTTAATATAAGACTTATAAAAAGATTCAATAAAATTGCAACTTCAGGTTTAAAACCTAATGTTACTTTTTTGATAGATATAGATCCTGAAATTAGCTTAAAGAGACTTAAAGGTAAAGATAGAATTGAAAGAGAAAGTATGGAATTTCATAAAAGGGTAAGAAAAGGATACCTTGATATTGCAAAAAGAGCGAAAAAGAGAGTAATTATTTTAGACGGAAATGAAAAGGAGGATGAAATAATTAAAAAGGCTTTTTTAAAAGTAATAGAAAGATTAAAGGATAAAGGAAAGTTTATTTCACTTATTAAGAGTTTATAGCTTAAAATTGAAATTGAAAAGGAGGAAAAAATGAAAAAAATAATAGGTCCTTTAATTTTAATAACCTTACCTTTATTTGTTCTGAAAGGAACTCGAGGAGAGGTAGAAAGAAAACCATCTTTAACCACTGAGCTTCGAAATTTTTCTAAAATTATATCTCTAATCCAGGAAAGATATTTTGATGAGAAATATCAAGTTGATGAGAATCTTGCTCCTCTTCTTGAAAAATCCATGGATTATCTACTCCATCAACTGGATCCATACTCTGATTTAATGACACCTGAGGAGTGGGAGGAAATGAATATACATTCAACAGGAAGATTCGGAGGAATCGGAATTCAGATTGGAATAAAAGATGGAATTTTAACTGTTATTTCACCACTTGAGGGAACACCAGCTTCAAGAGCTGGAATTCAAGCAGGAGATCAGATAGTAGAGGTAGATGGTAAGTCAACCAAGGGATGGTCTTTACAGAAGGCTGTAAGATATTTAAGAGGGGAGCCAGGAACAAAGGTTAAGATAAAAATAAAAAGACCTTTTATTGAGGAAGCTTTTGATTTTGAACTTGTAAGAGAGATAATAAAAATAAATGCTGTTCCTTATTACTCTAAAATTGATAACGAGATAGGATATATAAAATTAAATGAGTTTTCAAATACTTCAAGAGAAGAAATTAGTAAAGCTATTGATGATCTTAAAAAACAGGGCTTAAAAAAATTAATTCTTGATTTAAGAGGAAATCCAGGTGGTCTTCTTGATGCTGCGGTTGAAGTTGCAGATCTTTTTTTACCAAAAGGAAGTGAAATTGTATCCACAAAGGGTAGGAATAAGAGCCTTGAACAGGTGTTTAAAGCTATAAATGAAGATCCTTTTACAGAGGAAATTCCACTTATTGTTTTTGTTGATAGAGGTTCTGCTTCTGCTTCTGAAATAGTTTCCGGTGCTCTTCAAGACTGGGATAGAGCACTTGTTATAGGAGATACAACTTTTGGAAAGGGTTCTGTGCAGAGGATATTTCCTCTTGATGAAGGTTATCGTGTAAAGTTAACAACAAGTCTTTATTATTTACCTTCTGGAAGATCAATACATAGATTTGATATAAGAGACACAACTGGTGAGGAAATTAGAGAGATGAAGAAAAATGGAGGGGAAACTTTTTACACGTTAAAAATGAAAAGAAAAATAGTTGGAGGTTATGGTGTTATACCTGATATTGTTATAAAACCGCAGAAAATTTCAAAAGAGATTACAAAACTTTTACAGAAAAGGAGATTTTTTGATTATGCTTTAAATCTTAAAAATAAAGGTATAAGAGAAATTGGTAAAGAAGAAGTTGAAAAATTTTTAAATTTTGTTAAGGAAAAAGATAAAGATATAAATTTGGGTGAACTTGAAAAAGATAAGGAAACAATTTATTACTATCTTGATACTAATCTCGGAGAAGTATGGGGTGGTGAAAAGGGTAGATATGAGAGAATTTTGAAGAATGATGAATGGGTTAATAAAGCTTTGAATATTTTTAAAAAGGTAAATAAAAAAGAAGATGTTTTTAAATATGTGGAAAAGTAAAAATATATGTGAAAAATGTGGAAAAATTATAGAAGAAGGTGGAGATTTTTATGAAATTGAAATAATATGTAAAGCTGGTTTTGATGGAGTTATTAAAGAAACAGAGGAGAGTATGGAAGAGATTTTAAAGGATACTGAACCATACACTGAAGATGAACTTTTAGAGAGTATTTATGAAAAAAAGAAATTTATATTATGTGTTAGATGTAAGGAAATCTGGATGGCAAACCCCTTGCAAAAACCCATTTAAATTTTTATAAATTTTTATAAAGGAGGCAACCATGTTTGTGGTATCACCTGAAGAAATGAAAAAAATTGATAATAGAACTATAGAAGAATTTGGGCTGGAGGGTAAAATTTTAATGGAGAATGCTGGAAGATCTGTTTTTGATTTGATAATAAATAAAATTCCAAGTTGTGACAAAATTACTGTTCTATGTGGTAAGGGTAATAATGGGGGCGATGGTTTTGTAATTGCGAGGTATTTTTTGAACAGAGGAAAAGATGTAAGTATTTATCTTTTAGGTAAGCCAGAGGAATTAAAAGGAGATTCTTTATACCATTTTCGTCTTCTTGAACTCCTAAAAGCAAGGATTAAAGTTATAAATCTGAATGACCCTGAACTCAAATTTGATCTTTTATCAGCGGATGTTGTGGTAGATGCCTTATTTGGTACAGGTTTTAAAGGAGAATTGCCCAAAGAGATTAAATTGCTTTTTGGACTTTTAAAAGAAAGAAGAGGAAAATTTGTGTCAGTTGATATACCATCAGGTGTGGATGGTGAAACAGGTGATGCAGAGCATGTAGTTCCAGAAGCTGATTTTACAGTTACCTTTGCTTTTCCAAAACTTGGTCATTTTCTTTATCCTGGTAGAGAAAAAACAGGAATGCTTTATCTTGCAGATATAGGTATTCCAAAATTTTTCTCTGAAGAAATAAGAAGAAGGGTTATATATCCTGAAGATGTTTATCCTTTTCTCCCTAAGAGAGAAAAAAATGTTCATAAGGGTAAATGCGGAAGAGTTTTAATTTTAGGTGGTTCTAAAGGGTATGGGGGAGCAGTTTATCTTGCTTCAAAAGCAGCTTATTATGCGGGTGCGGGTCTTGTTTTCACTGCTTTTCCTGAAGATATATATCCTTCAATTGAGTCAAATTTAATTGAAGCAGTTAAAATTCCTTTACCATCAAAAAATGGAAGACTTTTTACAAAGTCTTTAAATCCAATTCTTGATTATCTTGAAAAAATTGATGTTGTTGCCTTTGGTCCAGGAATTTTAAGAAGTGAAGATACGAAAAATTTTGTAATTGAATTCCTTGAAAAAATAAAAGATAAAAAAGTTTTAATTGATGCAGATGGTATTGTTTTATTAAAAGATAATAAGGAAATTTTAAAGGAAAGAAAAGAAGCAACAATCATAACTCCACATCCAGGAGAAATGAGTTTATTTATTGGAAATAAAAGTTCAGAGGAAGTGGATAAAAAAAGAATAGAGGTGGCTGAAAATGTTTCAATTCTATATGATATAGTTGTGGTTTTGAAAGGGGCTCCCACTATAATTTCTTCAACTTACGGAACCTTTATCTGTCCACTTGGAAATCCTGGAATGGCAACAGGTGGTTCAGGTGATGTTTTGACAGGTTTAATAGCTGGATTATGGGCACAAGGTTTGCCTCCAGAAAGAGCTGCAAGATTGGGTGTATTTTTACATTCCCTTGCAGGTGATATTGCTGCCTTAAAAAAAGGCATTTATTCTCTTTTAGCTGGTGATATACTGGAAGAAATTCCTTCTGCCTTTAATTTCAAATTTGATGAAGAAAAAATAGGTTTAACAAGAAAAATATTGCCACTTATTTGATAATTTTATTATTTTACTTACTTTATAAAATAAATGAAATTCCTTCCCTTTTAAACCCAATTTTTGTTGCAAGTGATGACAGGTTTATATATGTAACTTCCAAAGAGGGGATAGGAATTTTTGATAAATATAGCTTTAAGTTTAAAAAGGGAATAATTCTTGAAAAATCCCCTCGTTTTGTATTCCCAGATCCTTTTACAGGAGAAATCTATGTTCTTTTTAATGATGGAGAATTTATTTCTTTTTATAATGGATCGCCTCAATATTACATAAAAAAGGGTTTTTTCCCCAATGCAACCTCTTTTTCTCTAACACCATCAACTATAAAAATAGAATTCAATAATACTATCAAAAGATTTGATAAATATTCAATGATAGAAACAGATAAAGATGAAAATTCAATTTTCTGGTGGGGATTAAGAAGTGTAAAGAATTTTAATTCAAATGAAATTTCATTTCTTGCTCCTTTTTATATTTTTACTGAAGATGGAGAAAAAGTTAATTTTGAAATTATATGTGAGGATAATGAGTATTATTATGCATGCACAAAAGGAGAAGGGGTTTATGTTTATGATAAAGATTTCTGGAGAAATGTTTCTAAACTGGTTGCTGGAACGAGCTTTAGAGAGGTAAGAGTTATAGAAATATTAGAAAATAATGGAATTATATTTGCTGGAACCGGGGAGTTTTATGATAGAAAGGGAATTATTTTGAGGAAAGGATCTGAATGGAAAAGATTCTCAAGATTTCACTTTGGTTTGAATGTGGAGACTTTTTATAGTGGAGTTTCTTTTAAGGATATTATAATTCTTGCTTCTGATGGAAAAATTGTAATTTACAAGGATAATGAATTTAAAACAAAAAATGTTTATACAGGTATTCCTATTTACAAAATTTTAGTTGAGGGTCCCTCTTTAATTATCGCTACGGAAAGGGGTCTTTTTATAACAGATATTGAAGGAGTAAGTTTTAGTAATGTTTTAAAAAATGAAAAAATATTTACACTTGAAATAACAAAAAATTTTTTATATATTGGGACTTTGAATGGACTTTTTGCTATAAAAAAAGATAAGGATGAAAGTTTTAGAGTTCTTGACAAAAAATTACTTCTTGATGGTAAAATTATAGATATAAAAAAAGATAAAGAAGGAAACATATGGGTGATGAGTGAAAAAGGATTTTTAAAATTTTTAGAATCAGAAGATTCTTTTAAATTTTTTTATCCTCCTCCTGTTCCTTTTAATCCTTCTAACTATTATGTTCAAAATTCAATTTTTATTTTTAAGAAATTAATTTTTTTAGGCACTTATAAAAATGGTTTTTGGACATATGATATTGAAAAAAATAGATGGGACCACTTTTTTGATGAAAGTTCAATTACAAAAAGAACTGTTTTCACATTTAATAGCAAAAAGGATACTCTTTTTGTTGGTACAGATATGGGTATTTATGTTTATAGATTAAAAGATTATGGAGAAAATTGAGAGAATTATTGCTTTTTTCCTAATTATTATTCTTTTGCCGATTTTTGTAATCATTTCTTTGATAATTATGTTTGAAAGTAAAGGTAAACCTATTTTTGTTCAGGAAAGAATAGGAAAAAATAAGAAAAAATTTAATATTTATAAATTCAGGACAATGTATATTGATGGAGAAAAAAGACTTAAAGAATTTTTTGAGAAAAATCCAGAAGCTATAAGGGAATGGGAAATGTATAGAAAACTTAAAAATGATGATCCAAGAATAACAAAATTCGGAAAATACCTTAGAAAATTTAGTCTTGATGAACTTCCGCAACTTTTTAACATACTTAAAGGTGAAATGAGTTTTGTTGGACCAAGACCTTACTTGGCTGAAGAAGTTGAAAATTTTGAATCTGAGGATGAAATAATATTTAACTTAAAACCTGGTTTAACAGGTCCTTGGCAAGTTGGTGGTAGGAATAAATTAACTTTTAAAGAGAGAGTTGAGATAGATAAGAATTATATAAAGCAAAAAACTTTAAAAGGTGATTTAATAATACTCTTAAAAACCTTTGGTGCAATAATTAGTAAAGATGGTGCTTATTAATGAAAATTGGGAAATATGAAATTGTATCAGAGTTAAAAAAAGATAATTTTACAGAAGTTTATAAAGTATTTAACAAATCTTTAAATAGATATTGTCTTATAAAGTTAATCTCAAAAGATTTTCCTGAAGATTTAGTTTTAAGATTTAATGAAGAAGCAAAAACATGTGCCTCAATTGATCATCCTTGTGCTGTTAAAATTTATGAAATTTTTGAAAAGGAAAATAAAATAATAGTAGTATATGAATGGGTTGATGGTTATGATCTTTCAAAGTTAATAGAAATAAGCGAAAAAATTGACCCTGAGGTTGCCTTAATTATAACTTACAAGGTTCTTGAAGTTCTTGATTACATTCATAAAAAAGGCATAATTCATAGGGATATAAAACCCTCTAATATATTGATTTCAAAAGAAGGTTTTGTTAAATTAACAGATTTTGGAATAGCTAAGGCAAAGGATTCTCCTGAAATTACTCAACCAGGTGTTGTAATTGGGACACCCTTTTATATGTCCCCTGAGCAGGTAAAGGGAGAGAAATTATCTCCTTCATCAGATATATTTTCTCTTGGATGTACTCTTTATGAGATGATTACAGGAAAAAAAGCTTTTACAGGAAAAGATACCACGCAGATTTTAATTAAAATAGAAAGAGAAAATCCAGATTTTTCAAGAAAAATTTTTAAAGGGGTTAAAAATAATATTAAAAAAATTTTAAAAAAGAGTCTTTCTAAAAATCCTGAAAAGAGATATAAAAATGCCTCAGAATTTAAAAAGGATATTTTGAAAATAGTTGGTGAAAGAAAAATTTTAGAGGGAGATGAAATTATAAGGGATTACATAGAAGAAAAAATAAAAATTTTTGAAACAAAAACACTTAAAGGATTAAAGGAAAAAAAAGTGGAGAAAAAGGAAAAAGGACTCACGAAAATTTTGATACCCTTATTTATGTGTTTATTTTTGATTTTTTTAATTTTTTCTTTTTATTTTTATAAAAAATTCTTTTACCCTTCTCTTGAAATAAAATCTTCCTTTGATGTAAAAGTATGTAAAATTAATAATGAATTGGTTTTACTTCCCTTTAAGGGAAGTATTCCACCCGGAAGAGTGGAAATAAAAGTTTTAGCTCCCTTTTATCTTTACAGGGGAATTTTTTATTTAAAATTGAGAGAAAAAAAAGTAATTGAAATTCCCTTTAAAGAAGGAGATAGCACAAGTTTTCACTTCAGGGGAAAAGGGAGGGTATTTATAAATAAAAACTTAATAGGTTCTGATTCTATTGATTATAAAATAAAACCCGGTATCCCTTACCTTTTTGAAATTAAAGGTAAAAAAGATACAGTTAAAGAGTATTTATCCAGTATAAAAAAGGATGTTATCTGGATATATATGCCTTAAAAAAAATTTTATTTTATTGAATAAAAACCGCTTCCCTCATTTCTTATAATTCCCTTTATTTCAAGATTAATTAAAATGGAAATCAGCTCTCCAGTTTCAATTTTGATTTTTTCCCTTATCTCGTCTATACTTTTTCTTCCATTCTCTTTAAGGAATTCAAAAATTTCCTTTTCTTTACCTTCAAGTTTTATTTCTTCTTTTTCTGCTTTTTCTTCAATTCCGAGATATTCAAGAATTTCTGAAGGATCTGTTACAAGGATTGCGCCTTGTTTTATGAGGAAATTTGGTCCTCTACTTTTGGGAGAGTAAATTTCTCCAGGTATTGCAAAAATTTCCTTACCCATATCAAGTGCCCATTTTACTGTTATAAATGTTCCTGATTTTTCTCCAGCTTCAACAATAAGTAATGCTTCAGATAAAGCAGCTATTATTCTATTACGCATAGGAAAATTATAGGCAAAGGGTTTTGTATCAGGAGGATATTCAGAAATTAAACTTCCATTTTCCTCTATTTTCTTGAATATTTTTATATTTTCAGGTGGATAGAAAACATTAAGACCTGAACCAAAGATACATATTGTTTCTCCTCCTGCTTCAATTGCTCCGAGATGGGCTATTGTATCAATTCCCCTTGCTCCTCCACTTACAATCACAACTCCTTTTTCAGATAATTTTTTAGAAAACTCAAGAGCAACCTCTCTACCATATTTTGTGGGTTTTCTTGTTCCTATTATTCCTATTTTTCTTTTTTTAAGAGTGCTAATTTTCCCTTTCATATAAATAACAAGAGGAGGAATAGGACATCTCTTTAATTCTTCTGGGTATTGATTATCAAATATTGTTAATATTTTTATACCCAACCTCTCACAATCTTTTATTATTTCCTTTGCTTTTTTTAAAAATTCTTTTTCAATTTTAAAATCTTCTTTTAAAAACTTTTCAAGAGTAATATTTTTTTCCTTTAAGGAAATTGCTATAATTTTTTCTTTTTCCATTAATTAAAAAATTCTTTAAAAGTTTTCTTTAAATCTTCTGCATATTCTGTTTTTTGAAGAGAGATGAAGATTTGGTAAAGTCTTTTTAGTATATTTGGGTCAAAATTCTGGGGAAGAGTAGGTAATTTTTTAAGCATTTTATAAAGCGAAAGGGCTGCTTTTTCCATTATGTAACTGTTTTTATCATCTAGAAAGTTTATAATTATATTTATATCATTTTCATTTGCCCATTCCCCAAGTATAATTAAAGAGGCTCCTTTTTCAAACCAGTATCCCTTTAAAAGAATGTGGAGCACTTTTTCTCTTAAGTGTCTGCCTGTTCTTGCAATTGCCATAGCAGCTCTTTCCCTCACAAGAAAACTTGGATAGGATAGGTATTCAAAAATTTTTTCTGGTTCCCTTCTTTCTTCCAGTTTATTAATTTCTTCTAAAATTTTAAAAATTTCATTCATTTAAAAACTCCTCCAGTTTTTCTTTTAATTTTTGAACTCCCTCACCGGTTAAAGCAGAAATTTCAAGTGCATCTTCCTTAAAAGGGTTTTTAAAACTCTCTATGTCCTTTTTATTTATAACAAGTATTCTCTTTTTTTCAAGAAGTAAAGGGTTATAGTTTTTAAGCTCCTTTAAAAGAATATTGTAATCTTTTTTTGGATTTTCAGTTGTTCCATCAATTAGGAAAACAAGTATTTTTGATCTTTCAATATGCCTTAAAAATTTTAAACCAAGTCCCTTACCTTTACTCGCTCCTTCAATTATTCCGGGAACATCACAGATTGTATATCTCCTGAATTTATTGTCTCTCTGGACACCAATATTGGGAGTTAAAGTTGTAAATGGATAGGGAGCGGTCTTTGCATCTGTTCCTGTTAATCTGTTTAAAAGAGTTGTTTTCCCACTGTTAGGAAGTCCTATTATTGATACATCCGATAAGGTTTTAAGTTCTAAAATTATTTCCTTTTCCTCTCCTTTTTTTCCTTTTTCACATATTCTTGGAGTTCTGTTTGTTGGAGAAGCAAAATGTGCATTTCCTCTACCTCCTTTTCCTCCTTTTGCTACAAGAATTCTTTCTTTGTCTTTAATTATTTCACCTATTACTTTATTTTTCTTTGCATCTATAATAATTGTTCCGAGTGGAACTTTAAGAATTATATCCTCACCATTTTTACCATGCATTTTTTTACCTTTTCCATTTTCACCGTCTTCTGCTTTGTAAAACCTTTTATATTTGTAATCAAGTAAAGTCATTAAATTTTCATCACCTTCAATATAAACATTACCACCTCTGCCTCCGTCTCCACCATCTGGTCCTCCTTTTGGAACATATTTTTCTCTTCTGAAACTTATACATCCATCTCCCCCATTGCCCCCTTTTACTTTTATTTTTACATAATCAACAAAGTGCTCTTTTTTCATTTATAAAATTTTTTCTTTATGTAATCTTCAACAACCTTTGGAACAAGACCTTTTAGTTCACCTTTTAAAAGTGCAATTTCTCTTACCATCGTTGATGATAAATAGGCATATTTTTCAGATGGCATCATAAAGATAATTTCAATATCAGGATTTAATTTTCTATTCATCCAGGCCATCTGAAATTCATATTCAAAGTCCGATACTGCTCTTAACCCCCTTATTATAACTTTAGCCTTCTTTTTTCTTGCAAAATCAACTAAAAGTCCTTCAAGTTTTTCAACACAAACTCTTTTTTCCTTATTAAAGACTTTTTTTATAAGTTCAATCCTCTCCTCAGAATCAAGAAGCAATTTTTTGTATGAAGGTGTTCCAACTGCTATTATTAATTTATCAAAAATATATAAAGCTCTTTTTATAAGATCCACATGTCCTAAGGTAAGTGGATCAAAACTACCTGGATAAATTGCCAAAGAAGAGAATTTTTGTTTCACCATAATTAACCTCCCTTTTGATTAAATCATTTATCTCATTTAATTTGTTTCTTTTACTTATTTCAAATATTAATACTCCCTGGTTTAGAATGTTGAGAATATTAATTATGAATTCTCTTTTTATTTTATAGTTATAAGGCGGGTCGGCAAAAATTACATCAAATTTTTCTTCACTTTTTTTAACAAATCTTTCAGCATCAATTTTTATTATTTTAGTTTTATCTTCTATTTTTAATTCCTTTATGTTTTTTTTAATAACTTCAATACATTTTTGAGATTTTTCAACAAAATAACAGAATTTCGCACCTCTTGAAATTGCTTCAATACCTATATTTCCAGAGCCTGCAAAAAGGTCAAGAAAAATAGAGTTAATAACTTTATTTCCCAGTATGTCAAATATACCCTTTTTAACTTTATCCTGAGTGGTTCTTATGAAATCCGGGACATATATATTTTTGCCTTTTAAGAATCCGGCTTTAATTTTTATTTTTGACATTATTTGTCTAATTCAATTTTATATTTCTTAATTTTTTCATAGATCATCTGTCTTGAAAGTCCTGATATTTCTGCAGCTTTTTGGATATTGTACCCTGTATTTTTCAGTAAATTTAAAAGATAATTTTTTTCAAAAATTTCCTTTGCTTTTTTGTATTCAAGATTTGTATCATAATTGAGAGTGATTTCAGTTTTTATCGGTAAATGTTGTGCTTCAATTTTATCCTTTTCACATATTATATAGGCATGTTCAATTATGTTTTTTAATTCTCTTATATTACCTGGGAATGAATAATTTAATAAAATATCTATAGCTTCTTTTGAAAACCCCCTTATTTTCTTTTTGTATTTTTTTTCAAGTTCTTCTAAAAAGAAACTTGCAAGGGGTAAAATATCTTCTTTTCTCTCTCTCAAAGGTGGGATTTCTATTACAAATACCTTGAGTCTATAAAAAAGGTCTTCTCTTAATTTTCCTTCTTTTAAGGCTTTTTCAGGGTTAATAACAGAAGCAGCGATTATTCTTATGTCTGTTTTTTTATATGTGGATGAACCAAGAGGTAAAAATTCTTTTGTTTCTAAAACCCTCAGCAATTTTGCCTGTACATTAAGTGGCATATTTGTTAATTCATCAAAAAATACTGTTCCACCATCTGCCATTTCTAAAATTCCCTTTTTAAGGACAGTGGCGCCTGTGAATGCTCCTTTTACATGACCAAAAAGTTCATTTTCAAAAAGAGTTTCAGGAATTGAACCACAATCAATGGCAAAGAATGGACCATTTTTTCTATTTGAATTTTCATGAATAAATCTTGCTAAAACTTCTTTACCAGTACCACTTTCTCCGGTAATGTATATTGGTGAGTCAGATTTAGCAGCCTTTTTTAAAATTCTTAAAATATTTTTCATTTTAATTGATCTTAAATTTAGACTTTCAAGCTCTCTTAATTCTCTTATTCTTTCCTTTAAATTTTCTATTTCGATTTTATTTTTGTACTCTATAATAGCTTTTTCTATATTGACAATTAATTCCTCACTTTTTAAAGGTTTTTTAAGATAAGAGGTTGCTCCCATTCGCATAGCCTTGACAGCATCCTCAACTTCTGCGTAAGCAGTTATAACCAAAACACTTGATTTTATTCCCATTTTCTTTATTTCTTCAAGGAGTTCAAGACCTGAGATTTCTGGCATTTTTACATCTGTAATTATAACTGGAAATTCTTCTTCACAATTTTTTAAATAATCTAATGCTTTTAAAGGATCACTAAAACATACAGGTTCATAGTCGTAATTTTTCAGTAAATTCTCAAGATAAAAAAGAACATTTTCATCATCTTCAATACATAAAATTTTTTTCATTCAGATTTTAAATATATATGTACTTTTGTCCCGAGCCCCTTTTTACTTTCAACTTTTATATTCCCCTCCATTCTTTCAATTAACCATTTTGATAAAGTTAAACCCAGTCCTGTTCCACCTGTTTCTCTTTTAGTTGTAAAGAATGGATTGAATATCTTGTCAATTATTTCTTCATCTATTCCTATCCCATTGTCAATAACTGAAATCCTCACATAATCTTTTTCTCTTTCAGTTTCCACAATTATTTCTCCTCCAAATTCAAGAGCATCTATGGAATTGAGGATTATGTGGATGAGTGATATTTCAAGAGCCGCTGGATTTGCTTTTACGGTTAAATTTTCTTCTCCCTTTCTTCTAAAACCTATATTTTTCGCTTTTATTCTTTCATTCAGGGTCATATAAGAAAGACCAATAATTTCATCAATATTTACTTTTTTAATTTCAAATTTTGAAAATTCAAGGGTATGGTCTATTAATTTAAAATGTTCTTTTAATTCAAAAACATTTTTCTCTAAATCATCTATTAAATAATATAAAGGCAAATCTTTTACCCTTTCTTTGATGATTTGAATTTTACTTTCAATATTTTTTATAGGATTTTTAATGGCGTTAAATAGTTCATAACCAACCTCTATCATTAAACTACTTGAACCAGTTTTAATTACATGAAGATGAAGATTATGCAGTTTTTCAAGAGCTTCATTTAATTTATAGGAGAGAAAATTTTTTGTAATCAGAATGGAAACATTATTGCACAGAAATTCAAACTTCTTTAAAATTTCTTCCTTTTTTAATTTTTCCTTTATTTCTGCAGCAATAATAAAGAAAAGGTCTTTTTCAGGTATAAAATATTTTGCCATTAGCTCGGTATCCTTTATCTTTAAAATTTTTGTTAAGCCTTCGTTTTTAATTTGAGTATTAGTATCAAGAAGTTCTTTTAAAATTTTGAGGTCATATTCAGAATCTACAGGAAACTGGTATATTTCTTCAAAGGGTTTTAATATTATTAAAAAAATTTTTAGTTTTTCTTCAAAAGCATCAAAAATTGTTCTGGGTATTTCCTCAAGGAGATTTTTAAAGTCGTGAATATTTATTAATTTACTCCATACGAGGTAAAGGGTCTCATATTCTTTTAATTTTATGTTTTTTTCTTCCAGCTCTTTTCTCTTTATTGATCTTTCTATGGAGAATCTTAATGCTTCTCTTGTAACAGGTTTTTCAAGGAAGTCATAGGCACCAAATTTAAGAGCTTCAATTGCTGCATTCATATCCCCATAGGCAGTGAGTATTATGGGGATAATATCAATATTTTTCTCTCTAATTCTTTTGAGTAGTTCAATTCCATCCATCTCAGGCATTCTTATGTCAATAAAAACAAGCTCAAATATTCCTGAGGAAAGTTTTTCAAGAGCTTCTTTTCCAGAATCCACTGTTTCTACAAAGTGACCTAAAGAATTAATAAGAGCCCTAACTGTATAAAGGACATTTTTATCATCATCAACAACTAATATTTTCATATAAAAATTTTACTTGACAATTTTCTTTTATTTCCATAAAATATTATTATGGGAAAATTTAAATTTATTTTATTTATTCTGCTTTTAATTACAGGAATTCCATTTTTTATTTACCAAAATTTTTATAAAGGTGAAAGTAAATTTAATACAAAGAATCTTGAATTTTTCCTTGAAAAGAATTATGGTGAAATTCTTTCAGTTTTTGCAAAAAACCTTGTTGATCCTGTTTTACTTGAAGAAAAGGAAACAATTGGTAGGATTGTTTCAGAATTAAAGAAAGTTTCTGGAATTGAATATGTAGCTGTAACCGATCTTAATGGGAATTTCCTTGTATCTTCAAAACCGGGGGAAGAGGGTAAAAAAATAAAGGATATTTTAGGTCAGGAGGTTAATATTGGAAAGAATGTAAGTCTTAATATTAATCAAAATTCAAATTTGATATATTTAAGAATTCCTATAAAACTTGAAGCAGCAAACACAGAAAAAACTGTAGGTAACTTAGTTATAGGTTTAAGTTATGTTATTATAAAAGATATATTTCAAGTTCAGGAAAGTAAAGATTCTCCGTTAGTTTTATTTGGAATATTTTTTATCTCAGCTTTAGTTATCTTTCTGCTTTCACAGATTTTAATATTTTCTCCAATTGATAAAAAAATAAAAAACTATGAGGCAAGGGAAAGAAAATATTTAACTTTTGAGAACCTAAAAAGGACAGAAGAGGAAACAAAAATATCAATAGCAAAACTTGAGGAAAGAAAAAAAGAGCTTGAGGTGGAAATAAGTGACCTGGAAAAGAGATTAACAGAGAAGAAGAAAGAACTTGAGGAAACAGATGTGGGTAAAATTGTTATGGAACTTGAAGAGAAAAAGAAATTTCTTGAGGAAGAGATTGAAAAATTGAAGAAGGAAGAGGAAGAGGTAAGAGCAAAACTTATAAGAGAAAAGACAGAACAGGAAGAACTTAAAAAGAGGCTTGATATTATAAGGCAGAAAATGAAACAGATAATGGGTCCTTAAAGTTCTTTTAGTATCTTGGATAAATTTTTTAAAAAATCCTCTCCAATATAAAATTGGTAAAAACTATCTATTATATTCAAAATCAATTCCTCATTAAGAGATTTTAAATTTTTACATTTTTCTGTATTTTCCTTCAGTAAAAATTTTAAATAGGCTAAATTTTTTTTATCAATATAGATTTTTTCCTCAAATTCTTTTGCACAATTAAAACAAAACATCCCTCCTTCACTTGTAATAAAAAAGCCCTCTTCTAACTTCCTTTTACATTTTATGCAATTTTGTAGTTCTGGTCCGATACCTGATACACTTAGAAACTTCATAAGTAAAGATAAAAGAACATTTTTATTAACCTCCCCCAAGGAATTTAGTTCTTTTAAAAAAGAGAAGGTAAAATCGTATATTGAGGAAAATTTTGTATTTTCTCCTATATACTTTTCAATTTTTTCAAGTAAAAAGTAAGAGATTAGAAATTTTTTGTAATCATTAAAAATTTTTTCCGGTTTCCATAAAAGCTTTACTTCTCTCATTTTACCAAACTCTGAAGTTTCCTTTTTATGATAGATAACTTCAATTAGATTTCCTGCTGATATTATTCCCTTATAAGGGTTAGTAGTCCTTTTTACACCAAAGGCTATTATCTTAACTCCTCCAGATTTTTCAGAAAAAAATTTAAAAATTAAAGAACTTTCTTTAAAATTTATAGTTCTTAGAACTAACCCTTTTTCTTTTTTTATAAAAAGGACTTCTTTAATAGCTCTTTAAAGTAATAATAAAAATTACCCTTCTATCAGGTAATACTCTATCTGAAATATTTTCACTGTACTTCGCTAACATATATAGCATTTCTGATTTAATCCTTAATCCTAAATATAATCTACTTCCATTTCCGTATAGCGGTTCTAAATAAAAGGAAGATGGTGGTTCTGCTTCATACACATATATCCTTTTATTGTAATCATTAATGTTAAAACTGTAAATTCCGGTGAAAAATATGCCCTTTTGAAATTCAATTCCGCCGAGTATACCCGGTGATGTAAGAATGTAATTATCCCATTCAAAGTAAAGTTTATAACTTATTTCAAACTCTTTTGTTTTATGACTTAATTCATTTTTAAATCGGAGTCTATGAATACTTGTTTTTCTATCTTTTATTTCAAAAAAGTAGGAAAAAGGTTTAGTTAGTTTTAGTGATCCTCTTATATAACTTTCATAGCCCCCAGCCTTTTCAGAATTTAAAAAAATTCTTTCTTCAAATCTTAAAAGAATTCTTTTGAATTTTCCTTCCCACCTTACTCCTACTCCATATTCATCTCTACCTTCTCTTTTCCAGTCAAATTTTGTATTAAAATAGTTTATATGGTTCTTGGGAAGAGAATAAATAAATACAAACAGTCTTGAAAAATCATATATTTTTCTTATTCCTGAATAAAAAAATACTTTTTTATTAATGAATCCAATTTCATAAAAAAGGTATAAAGAGCCAAATATTGAGCCTGTTAAAGAAAAAAAGGGTAAATTTTTGTTTTCTTTTAAGTCTTTCAGAAAACCGACAAGAGGGAAAATCTGTAATCTTTCAAAAGGAAAGGATATAAAAAAGGTATAGAAGGTATCTTTTTCATAACCAAAACCTGTATCAAAATTTTTATAGGAAAAAGCTACTCCCCTTATTCCTATATCTTTTGAATATGAAATAACGGGCTTAAGCCTTTTTAAATTTGATGGCAAGTAAAATAATTCAGGGGAAAAAGCATAATATTTTCCAAACAGGAGTCCTTTACCGAATTCAAAAAGATAATCCCCTAATATGATGCTTAATCCCTTATATTTTATTTCACCATAAAATTTATCAATATCACTGAAATTATAATGAGTAAACCCGAAATCAAAAATAGAGTAAAGCCCTTTTATTTTTCCCTTTACGTTTCTATAGAATCTATTTTCTCCGTATTTATCATAATATGAACCCTTTGTTTCCTGATAAAAGTTAAAAATAAAAATATTAAAGTCAAAATAATTCTCAAGGTAATCATACTCTGGGGATAAATTTAATCTGTGTTTAAAGTCGTTAAAATCAATAAAAAAACCATTTTTTCTTTCTTCTATAATTTTTTTTGCTAAATCCTTTGTTATCCCTGGTATGTCTAAAATTTCATTGTATTCAGCCTTATTTATGTTTAGTTTTATAAATTCTTTTTGATATATTTCTTCAATAAGGGGTTCAGATAACTCTTCTTCTTCAATATCCTGTGCAAAAATTGAGGTAAAAATGATTAAAATTATTAAAAGGTTCTTTTTATTATAAAATCGCATAAATTTTTTAAAAAACTTGTATCATAGGGTAAATTATCAAGAATAAATTTTGCCCTATCAATATGAGATTTTGCAATTTCAATAGATTTTTCAAGCCCGAAAACCTTCACATAGGTCATTTTATTTATATCCTTTTTAACCCTTTTACCTACTTTTTCTTTATCTCCTGTTAAATCAAGAATATCATCTTGTATCTGAAAAGCCATTCCCATTTCTAAGCCTATTTCTTTAAATTTTTCTACTTCTTCTTTTTTAGCATTTGCTAAAATTGCTCCTATTTCAAGACATGATGAAAAAAATTTTGCTGTTTTTTCTAAATGAATTTTTTTGAGATAATTTTCATCTGGTTCCATTTTTTCTCCTTTTATGTCAAGAACTTCTCCTTCAATTACTCCCTTTGGTCCAAGTGCTTTTACAAAAGAATCTAAAGCTCTTAACAATTTAAGAGGTTCTGATTTTGATTTCAAAAAAACTTCTATTCCGTAGATAAAAAGGGCATCACCTGCTAAAACTGCAATGTCCTCTCCATAGGCTTTATGGACAGTTGGGACCCCTCTTCTTAAATCGTCATTATCAATACAGGGTAAATCATCGTGTATTAAGGTAAATGTATGAACAATTTCAATTGCACATGCAGGAGGTATTATTTCATGGTCTTCTTTTCCACCGCATATTCTATAAGTTTCGTAGGTTAATATAGGTCTTATTCTTTTTCCACCTGCAAGGATAAGGTGTTGCATTGCCTCTTTCAAAGGTGAAGTAACATTTTCTAAGGAAAGGAATTTTAAAAGATTTTCTTCAATCTTTTTCTTCCTTATTTCATACTCTCTTAAAAAATTTTCCATTAAATTTTAATTTTAATTCCAAAGTTAAAGGCAAAAGTTTTTAATGGATTTACAAATCTTTTCCCTTGTCCACCTATTTTCTGTATACCTGAAAGCACTCCTAAGAAAGGTGTTGTTCTTGCACCAAGGTATAGTGAGAAGAAGGGGAGATTCAAGTTACTGCCTAAACCAAATGTAACATTTGGAGGTGTAAATAGGTAGAAATCCTCATATTTTAAATATCTCCATGAAAAAACACTTCCGTAATTTATGTGAAAGAAACCTGCTCCAAAGCCTGAAGATACCATAAAGTAGGCTTTACCAAAGGCATATCTTCCCTGAGGTAAATCTATTCCACCTGCAAGGTTTAAATTTATAATTAAAAGGTTTATATTTGCTCCTGCATTAAGCCCTAAAAGTCCTGGAAATTTAAGTGATTTCCTTAAAATTTCATGTTCAAGGTTATTATAAAAAAACTCTACCGAATCAATATTTACTTGTCCTGTTATTGTTCTGTTTATAGTATCAACAGTTATGTTATTTGTATCAATCAGATATTTGCTTATTCCATCAATGTAAGAATAGAGTCCTTGAATTCCACCAGAAAGGGTGAAGGGAAAGTTATAATTAAAGGAGAATCCTGCTGTTATTAAAGGAACCTGAACTTTTGCACCGAGAACAACTCCAAATTGTGTTCCTGAAAAATCACCAGTTATTTTATCATTGAAAATTTTGTCCTTAAAGGGTCCATTTATACTTATATTTACATTCCAGGGTCTTCCCAGATTATCCTTGAAGGTTGAATCAATTCTTAAAGTTATACTTTGAAAATTTCCCTTTATATCATAGTTAAGATCAGCTTTTCCTGAGTATCTTTTAATATTGATTCCTGCTCCCAAACCAATAATTCCAAATCCAATGGATGCACCTATATTAAAAGGGGAAAGTTGACTTTTTAAAGTACCATTTCCATTAAAAATAAGGTTTCCATCGCCCTCTAATTTTATTTTTACAGGTATTGTTACATTTTTTGGTATATCAGGATGGTCTTCTTTTGATAAAAAATCTTTTATTTTTAAATCTAAGGAAATGTTATTTAGATAATTTAAATCAAGGTTCGCTCCATATATCTCTTCATTATAGTAGGAAATTCCTAGATCTATTAAACCAACTTTTGTTTTTGCTCCTAAAAAATCAAATCCTCCTTTATCTTCTGCTGTAAGTTTTAAAGGTATTTCATATTTTGGGATTTCAGTTCCTCCTATGGAGTCAATTCCAATAGGAATATTAAAGTCTATTTCTGTTTTAAAACCATTGCTTCCAAATATAACAAGTTCATTTTTTGCTCCAAAGTGTAAAGAAGCAGGATTCAGGTTTTCTCCTATAATACCTTCTCCTTGAGATACATCTAAAAATCCCCTATGTAGAAAATAAAGGGAATTTAAAGGTGTTCTGTAATAAAAATTTAAAGAAGTTTGAATAAAAATGAAAATGTGTAAAAAATTCATTTAAAAAAATAACGGAGAGGGCGGGATTTGAACCCGCGAGACCCCTTTTGGGGGTCTGCACGATTTCCAGTCGTGCCCCTTCGACCAGGCTCGGGCACCTCTCCTTTTTAATAAAAATACTATAAATTTGAATTTCTTTTCAAATATAAAGGGTATTCCTTTTTTCTTTTGCCTTGTATAATTTAATGTCAAGTTTTTTTAATATGTTTTCAATATCTTTTATTTCTTCCCAGTTAAACCTTTCTCCACCGATACTTAAAGTAGTTTTTACTTTTTTACCCTCTATAGAAAATTCTTTATTTTCAAAATATTTTCTTAAGTTTTCCATTACTTCTTTTGCTTTTTCAAAGGGTTCATCAAAAATGATAACAAATTCATCACCTCCGTATCTGAAAATAATATTTTTTGTATCTCTTAGTAAATTTCTAATTTCATTTGAAAATTCTCTTAAATAATGGTCTCCCTGAATATGTCCAAAATTATCATTTATTTTTTTAAAATAATCTATATCAATCATAAAAACTGGTATATCGTCCCCTCTAAAAGTGCTTAAGATATCTTTAAGATGTTCTTCAAGATATAGAAGGTTATAAAATTTTGTGAGTGGGTCTCTGAAAGCTGCTTCTCTTAATTCATAATTTTTTAGAGAAATTTCATCGTATAACATTATTAATAGTTCTTCAATTCCTTCAAAAATTCCTTTTATTCTTTTTATTTTTGGGGGAAGCTTTTTGTTATTAATTATATAAACAATGAACTCGTAAATGTATTTCTTGTAATAAAAATCAATAAGAAATGTATAGATTAAAAAAAGGGTAAAAAGAGACAGAATAAGATAAAATAAATTAGAATTTTTAGAAAAAAATAAAAAAACCGGGAATAAAATTATAATAAGGAATTTTATGTAAATTGGCATAAAAAATTTCCTTTTTTTAAAATAATAAAAATAAGATTGACTGATTTTCAAAATTTTAAAGATATTTTTCTGATTTTATTTTAGGGAAGATAGATTTTCTTGATTAACATTTAGGAATTTATTTTTCTCTTACAAATAACCTTTTCCCTTTATACTTTATAATTTCCTCCTTCCAGAAGATCCGCATCTTTTTAGAAAAAAGAATAGGAGAAAAGAATGATATTATTGCAAGAATTAAAACGCCTAAGTGAAATATTATACCCTTAGAAGGGTAAGTTGAAAAGAGAAAAAGATAAATATATGCGAAGGTCAGAATAAAGAGGGTTCCCCCTATTTGAAAGTCGAAAAAGTAAAAAAGTTCAGTTGATTTATTTTTTAAAAATGGAGATTCTTTTGCACGGTTATACAAAGTATAAATGATTATTGGTAGCAATAATACCAATAAAGAAAGGAAGGCACTTTTTAAAATCGAAGGGAAAAGAAGATATTTAGAATAAGTATTAAAAAAAACTGTTAGAAATAAAATTATTACCAGAACGAGGTGTATAAAGTAGTACATAATTTTTTTCATTGTTGACCTCCCCTTATAAGACAGGAGAAAGCTCTTATTGTAGCATACACATAGCAGGGATTTATGCAATCTCTTACACAAATCCAATAATCATAATCCATACTTGGTTGACATGTAAATATATAACACAATGCTATACATCTTAAATACTCACTTAAACAAGCTGCTTTATTATATAAAGGTAAAGATTCTTCTCCCTTCTCAATAACTTGGGGATGATATTGAGGTGGTATTACCTCTTCCCAGTAATCTACAAAAATTTGGATTGGATCTGTTGAAACTATTATACCTGAAGAAGCAAAAGCATTAACAATATAACCATCACTAACAACCACAATATCTGATACACGAGGAGAATCTGTTTGGGTAACCCAGACTATTGCAATACCAGAATATTCTCCCATTATAGTGGGTGGATAGAATTCATTTGGAAGAAGTGCAACAACTTGTGGGTCTCTCATTCCTAATGTATCTACATATCCCTTCTCTTCCAATTTTCTGAATGATTCTTTAACTGCTGCATTTTTACTGAATTCATTCACTAAACTTTCTTTATTTTCCCCCTCTAATGTTATTGTTGGAGGATAAGTAACTTCTAATTTTTCTACATAATTCCCTGTAATTATCTCAACCCGATCAGGGAAAATTATTTTAATGGGTGCATTAATTTGAATCATGTAAGAATTATCAGATAGAGATAAGATAGTATTTATTGGTTCATATACAAACTTTTCATAAGGATTTGTAAGTCCAATTACACAGGCTTCCAGTGCCCTTATAACTCCATATCTTCCATCCCCTCTCACCCACTCCTTTGCATGAGGAAGAACATCATCTATTATTTTTTCTTTTGCTTCATCAATCTCATTTTCATTTATCTTATTCATTGCTGCATTTATTTTATTTAAAAATGCATTTTTTCTCTCTGAAAGAACAAAGAAAACTTCATTATTCATAATAGAAAATTTTATAGCATTTAAAAGATTTAAAGCAAATTCAATACCATTTGACACTGTATAGGGATTACTTCCAACCCTTATTGTATCTCCTGACCAATTTCTTATGAGAATATACCCAAAATTATAAC